>CAKZMZ010000417.1 GCA_937129345.1 uncultured Thalassovita sp.
ACTTACCACGGTCTATCTTGCTTTGATCCAGCAAAGGGTACATTTCAAAATTATTACCAGTCAGAAGGTCTTCCTACAGATGCCATTACGGGCAGCAAGGCCTGTAAAACCGAAAAAGGACATTTGCTCTTCCCGACCGAAAATGGTGTAATTGCCTTCAATCCTAAAGAAATAAGGAAAAGTACAGTAGCCCCAGATGTCGTATTGACCTCATTCAAAGTAGATAACCAAGAAATACCGATTGGTAAAGATTCCCCTTTAAAAAAACATATTTCACTCTGTAGGAGTATTTCTCTTAGACACGATCAAAATGATCTTATAATAGCCTTTTCTGCACTACATTTTAACAGTCCTGAGAAAAACCAGTATGCCGTACTTATGGAGAACGAAGATGAAACATGGCGAAAAATCGGCAACCAATCTTCGGTTACCTATACCAACCTAGCACCCGGTAAATACACCTTTAATGTAAAAGCCGCCAATAGCGATGAAGTTTGGACTGAAACGCCAACTCAACTTACTATTGTAATATCACCGCCACTTTGGGCCACTTGGTGGGCTTATACGCTATATGTAATTGGATTTTCAGGCTTGGCTTTTACTTTCTATCGCTCACAGCTCAATAAAAAATTAAATGAGAACGAGACCAAAAGGTTAGTGGAACTCGACAAGTTTAAGAGTAAATTTTATACAAACATAACCCATGAGTTTAGAACGCCGCTCACTATTATAATGGGGATCAGTGAAGAACTTATGGATCATAACGATCAGCAAATAAAACAACAAGCCTACTTGTTAAACAACAATGCTAGTAACCTGCGCAACCTCATAAACCAATTGCTAGACCTCTCTAAAATCCGTTCAAAATCTCTCGATTTAAATCTACAACAAAGCGATGTCTTTCTTTTTTTAAAATTTACGCTAGAACCTTTTGCCAGTGAAGCCAAAAGCAAAAACCTAAAGTTTGAGTTTACGCATACCCCAGAACAGCTTTTCATGGATTTTGACCAAGAAAAACTGAGACAGATTATTTTTAACCTCATGGCAAACGCTATAAAATTTACAGAAAAAGGATTTATTAAAATACTGGCAGAAGAAAAAATTATTGATGACAAGCGCTCGGTTAGGATTCAAATAAAAGATACCGGTGTAGGTATTTCCACATCAGACCAACTCAAGATATTTGATAATTTCTATCAAGTAGATGATACTGCTACCCGCAGGTATGAAGGCAGCGGTATAGGGTTGGCTTTAACAAAAGAATTATCAAACTTAATGGGCGGTAAAATTAGTGTGGACTCTAAATTAGGAGAAGGGAGTACCTTTTCTATAGAACTGCCCATTACCAACTTGTACAAATTGGTGCCTTTGACCCCGGCTTTGATAGACTTGCCCAATAAAACTACAGGGCTCAATGGCAGTGATAAAACTGTAGATAACCTGAGTGCAAAATCTAGTTATTCTGTTTTGCTCATAGAGGACAACAATGACCTACATAAGTACCTGTCGTTAGTACTCAGAGAAAAATACAAGGTGAAAATTGCCAAAAACGGTGCAATCGGCATAGAAAAAGCCATCAAGGATATTCCGGATATTATTGTATGCGATGTGATGATGCCAGAGAAAGATGGCTTTGAGGTTTGTACTACACTAAAGAAAGACGAAAGAACAAGCCACATCCCGATTATTTTTCTTACGGCAAAAACCAATTTACTAGATAAAATCAAAGGCCTACACCTAGGGGCCGATGCTTACATTAATAAGCCCTTTAATAAAGAAGAATTGCTTGTGACCATAGAAAAGTGCTTGAATATGAGAGCAGAGTTGAAAAAACGATACGCCAAGCTTGGCCCCTACCTGCCTAGCAATAACGTTTCTACCCAAGCCAATGATA
>CAKZMZ010000418.1 GCA_937129345.1 uncultured Thalassovita sp.
GAATTTAAATACCATTGATTTTACTACTACACAAAAATGATTTTATAGTGTCATCACTACCGGGATTTTTACGTTTTGTCGCCTTTAATCGGCTAATAATTATATCATCCCTTTGGGATTTTGTAGAAATGTATAGTTAGACCATTGATTTCTCTCAAGAAAACTCAATAAATTTTCCTTGTTAAAGCTCTTTTGGCAACTCAAAAATCCCATCTGTATTCATTGGAAAAGAAGAGACCTTGACTACCGCATTTAAATTGAGATGCCCGTAAATGTGCGGGAATTTTCCCGCTCTGTTTTCATCATTGGGCATGCCTGCCGGAGCTTCAAATACCAAGGGTGATTCTAGCTGTAAAGTGTCGATACTTAACAGCAATAAGTCGGTTTGCCCTTTAAAAAAAAGGTTGGCAGTATCGGCGGTTTGTTCCTTAGTAGAGCAATGGATAAAACCTTCAGAAGCTAAGGAGGGTGGCGTATAGCCCCCCTCCTTTTGCGCCTTTTCCCAATCCTTTTTTGAAATAATATGTAGAATAATTCTTTCTTTCATAAAATTTAGTTTTGGCTTTTAGCCTTTTCTCAAAATATAATTTAAGTATAAATTTGTTGGCTTATGATGTATTCTAAGCATTCGTTTGAGATTTATCGGCTATGGACAAATACTCAAGTGTACAGGAAAACTTATTTTACTTGCATTTGGGTTAAATGCTGATTGAATTCGAATCTTGAGCTCTATAATTCTAAACTCATCTTTAGAACAGGTAATTTTTCGCCCTTAAACGACAAAAAAAGTGGGGAGGAATCCATGTGTTTAAAGCCTGCTTTTAAATAGCATTTTTGAGCGCCGAGGTTACTTTCCAAAACAAATAAATCTACCCTAGTGACCAAATGCTTTTTCCGCACTTGCTTTAGTAATTCTCCAATGAGTTTTCCACCCAAGCCCTTGCCCCTATTTTCTTTCCCACCGACCAATAATCTACCTATTCGTACAGATACTTGGTCTTGTGGAATGATTTCTCCAAAAGCATACGGTTGCTTTTCAGAGTTATAGGCCATATAAAACCGCCTGTCTGGATGCGCGGCTTCATAGATCACAAACTGCCTTTCGGTTAGCGGAAAGGTAAAACCATGCGCCGAAAATTGAAAGAGTAAATCTTCATCTACTACCCATTTTTTTAAAATGGGGAGATGCTTTTCTGTGTCAAACTTCTCTAACATATCATTTTTGATAAGCTTCAATAATCGCATCCATAAAGCGGTTGTTTTCTTCCTTGATCACCATTCTTGCCGGATCAGCCTCAAACCATTCTACCGTTTCTTTAATGCCTTTTTTAAAAGTAATGGTCGCGTTAAATTCGGGCACAAAGGTCTTTATTTTGGTATTGTCGAAAATGGTGCTCACCCCTTTGTCGCCCAATAAATTGCCCAACATAAAATCGCCACCCAAATCACACCAATCTATCTTTTTAGCTTCTGCACTGATAAAATCTGAAGCTATATGTACCGCATTCAATTCTACTCCTGCTGCATTGGCTACGGCTTCGTAGATCTGGTTCCAAGTCAACAACTCATCAGAAGTAATGTGGAAAGCTTGCCCAAGGGCTTGTTGATGCTGCATCAAACCAACAAAACCCACCGCAAAATCTCGGGCGTGGGTAATGGTCCACAAAGAACTACCATCGCCATGAATAATTACGGGCTTGCCCTTTTTCATTCGGTCTATAATCGTGTAATCGTCCCAACTGCCAATGGCTACAGGGATCACGGTATCATACGTGAGCGATGGACGCACAATGGTCATGGGAAAATCCTTCTCTCTGTAAAGCATATTTAAAGTGTCTTCGCAGGCAATTTTATCCCTTGAATACTGCCAATACGGATTGGCCAAAGGTGTACTTTCTGTAATGATGGGATGTGTCAAAGGTTTTTGGTAGGCCGATGCAGAACTGATAAAGATGTATTGCTTACAACTGTCTTTGAACAATTCGTAGTCTCTTTGAATATCTTCTTTGGTAAAGGCTATCCAATTGACCACCACATCCCATTCATGGCCTTTTAAGGCAGCGGCTACTGCTGCTTGATCATTAATGTCACCTTTGATCACTTTTACCCCATCAATCTCCACTTTTCTAGTGCCACGATTGAGGTGGTACAAATCCATTCCTTTTTCTACTACTAACTTGCTTACTGGTGTGCTAATGTTTCCTGAACCTCCTATAAAAAGTACTTTCATGTTGTATGCTGCTGTTGTCTTGTCAAAAGCTTAAATTATGCAATATTTTTTAGAAGGGAAAGTGTATTTCGCAAAGGGGCTGAGACACAGGGGAGAATTATGTTACTTGGCTAAAACTTTCAATTCCACCCTTCTATTTCTTTGTCTGCCTAGCATGGTTTTGTTATCTGCAATGGGTTGGGTAGCACCGTAACCTTTGGACTTAAGTCTATTTTATCAATCCCATTTGCCAAAAGGTAAGAACCTACAGCTTGTGCTCGCTTGGTCGAGAGTTGTTGATTAAAATCGGCTTGCCCCTGATTATCTGTATGCCCTGCAATTTCGATAACTATTTTGGGATTCTCATTCATAATCGTCAATAGGCTTTCTAATCCTTCTTTGGAGTCTTGTAAGAGTCTAGCAGAACCAGTATCGAAGTAGATATTTTCGAAAATGATGGATTCGCCTGATTTTAAGTTTTTTAGTTTATCCATAGCATCAGTCTCCTCTATAAAGGAAAGAGAGATATCATCAATCAAATATTCATACGTGTTATTAAGATGCCCACCATTCTGACCCAGTTTTCTTAATTCTTCTTCTACTATGTATTCAGGAATGTTTCTTAAGTGCATATTATCGTATGGGCAGAAACTACCTATTGTAACGTATCGTTCTCCACCCTTTGCAATGAACTCCCCTGATATCTCCATCCATTCATACCATTCCCTCAAAAAAGTATCGCTGACCACCTGTGGTCTTACCCCGTATATCCTATGGTCCTTTCCTTTGGAAAAACTTGGCAAGACAGGATCTTTGGAAAAATGGGCACCTATCTCCTGTATATAGTATTCTGACCTAAGACCCAGTCTAACATAGAACCTTATTTCATATCTGTGCCCCCTTTGTAATGGTTCAGGTAACTTTTGGGCGATATAATTAGCGTGATGGGCCTGTTTAACTATATATCCATAAAAACCAGTGAAATGACTCCCCGTTCTAGGGTTTCTATTTGAATAAGTTATTCCGTTATTCCTGACCTTTAAATCAGACAGTATAGAATCACAAAGGAAGGAACAAATCTTTTTCCAACCTACAACATGATCATAATACCCCATCCCATTGCCTATTTCTTCATATTTTCTTTCTTTCTCCTCAAAACCTCCATTTTTAACCAGGTTTTGGGATATAGAAGAATATGCGGCCAAGCAGCAAATAAGGAAAACAACTAATCTCATAAGATGAAAAAATTTGATTATCTCAATTTACCAAAAAATAATTATAGAATGGCATTGCTTGAAAGATTACTATTCGCTAAGACGCAGAGGAGAAAAGCGTATAAACCATTAAACACCTACCTCTTTTTCAATCTTTCTAAGAATAGGCCCGGCAGCACGTCCTAAGCATTTAAGGATCCAATCTGTTTCTATCTCTATTTTTTCAGCATCGTTGAGTTGCCAAGAAATATTGCTTTTTCTCAGTTGGGTGATGCTGTGCTGCAAAACCAAGGCTGCTGAAACGGAAATATTGTAGCTTTCTGAGAAGCCGTAGATGGGTATCTTAAGCTTTTCGTCGGCATGATCGATGGCCGTTTGCGTAAGGCCTTCTTCTTCATTACCAAAAAGTATGGCTGTTTTTTTTGTGACTCTAAAATCAGGTAGTAGTACATCGGCGTTGTGTGGCGTGCTAGCAACTATGTGGTAACCTTCTTTTTTAAGGTATTGCATACAAGCCATAGAATTATCCACTTTGGGTTCCTCAAATTTATTGATGCTCAGCCATTTATCACTTCCCTTAGAAATTAGCTCCGCTGCCCTAGTCTTGTATTTTTGTTCTATCACCGTTGCGTCCTGCACGCCGAAGCAATCGCAAGATCTAAAAACAGCACCCGCATTGCGTTCATAGTTTAAGTCTTCAATTACTACTCTGATCAACCTAGTTCTGTCTTGTAAAACAGTTTGCAAGCGGTTCAGCCTTTCTGGCAAAAGGTGTTTTCTTAATGCTTCGAGTATGGCTAGCTTTCTAGCAGTGTGTTTTTTGTTTCCACTTAACATTTGGTTAAAATATAGAAAATAGAAAACAAAAAAAACCACTTTGCATCTCAACAAAGTGGTTTTCATGCGTTTTAGCAGCAGTTGGCTTTTTATCTATTGCTGTGCTTCATTACATCTTTACAGAAGCAAAGTTTTGAAATTCTGCATCTAGCTTGGTTTTATCCAACATATCACTAGCTATGATAATTCGATGCCTAAAGGTAACTTCTTCTCCCGGCTCTAGTTTAAAGTTCAATTCCTCTTTGCCATCACTAAAAACTTTTTGTCCTAAGGGATTAGCCGCAAACAAGCCATAACCTCTAGCGTGCCAGTAAGTTGGATAGCCTACGTTTTTAGGGTGATCGAGTATCACTAAAGAAATTTTCTCATCGCCAATGCTCGAGGTCAAGTTAATCCAATCGGCCCGCTTTCCCCAAGTATCGGTGCCTTCTACCCCATTGCTACTGATGTAATTGCCATTTACTCCATCATTATTAATAACAGGTACTCCTGTAGAAATCCCGTTGGCATCGGTAAAGACTTCTGGTTTATCAGAAGGATGTTCCAAAGCACGCGTTACACGAATGCCTAAAACGCCTTCCTTATTGTCATCAAAACTAACTGCCTCATCTTGGGCCACTAGCGTTGTGTAACGATCTATAAATCTGTATTCCTCGGTTACGCCAAACACAAATTGGGTGTTTTCCTTGAGCAAAACTTTCCCATCGGGTGCGGTCCAATCCATACCTGTTTGCAAAGTAGCAATGTCATCACCATCAGACATGCCTATAATTTCCCTGTGGTAAATGGTGCCGTACTTATCCTTTTTTTCCTCTGGAATGGCCTCTGAATTGTTCCAAAAATCTAAGCCGTTTACATCACCATAATTAAACCAAACCCCGGCATGGTGTGGGTGATCTACGCGTTCTCCCTCTCCCTTTTCCATAGGGAATTTACGGGTTATCAATGTGCCTTGAGGTGTGGTTAATGGATATAACACAGGCTTCATAATATTTTCAGGATAGCGATAGGCGGTGAACAATTCGCCATCTATCAAAACATCTACTTTGCGGTTGGCATCATCTCTAACCAAACTGATTCTATCTTTAGGCATTTCTTCTGTGGTTTCCGTTTCTGTATTTTCTTGACCCCCCTGCCTCTCTGAACCACATGAGACAAAAACTGAAAATACACTGGCCAATGCTATTGAGCTGATTATTTTTTTCATTTTCAAAGTTTATATTGTTTACATAATTACTTTTCAAACCAATAAGGTTTTTGAAACCTTATTGGTTGATTATAAATATCAAGAATATTTAAATACTCTGCCGCCTGCCATTACTTGTTGGGTGGCTTCATCGAATGTTACAAATTCTCCCGTTCTCAAAGCAGCCGTAGTCATAATATTGGCGATAGAATGATTGTAACCAACCCTAGCCGGCGCATTGGGTTCTTTACGTGCTTTCACCGATTCCATCCAATTCAACATATGCAAGGAGGTCATGTCATCTACGCCGGTATCGGCTGAGGTAACTGCAGCAGCAGCATCTGATAAATTAAATTCATCTAATTGGTTGGGATCCATATTCATAGCGGAAGCATGCCTTTCTCTCAAACCACCATTGGGTGTTACTTTATTGGTTTTAAGATTTAACTCACCTCCATTGGAGTAATATATTTCTTTGGTACCACCCGCCGAGTTGGTGAAGCGAGAAGAATACACCACTTGGAAACCTTTGTTTCTATCATCATTCGGGCCGTAATCAAAAACTGCAGTCATGGTATCGAAATTCTCGCGGCCATCTTTCCACAAATAAATACCGCCATTGGCCGCAACGCTTCTTGGGTGATCTAAACCAGAGAACCAGTGTACCGTATCGATTTGGTGAGACATCCATTGCCCAGGTATCCCACTTGAGTACGGCCAGAATAATCTATATTCTAAATATTTTCTTGGGTCGAAAGCAACATAAGGGCGGTTCATGAGAAAACGCTTCCAATCTACATCTGACTCTTTTAATGCGGCCACTTCATCGGGTCTTCTCCAACGGCCCGGTTGGTTTACGTTCCAAGTCATTTCTACATAAACAATGTCGCCAAATTTGCCATCTTTTATAAATTGGTTGGCTGCATGGTAATTTTTGCCGCTTCTTCTTTGTGAACCGATCTGCACAATTTTATCGCTGCTTTCAACAGCCCTCAATCCTTCTTTGGCATCGTCCATGGTTTCTGCAAATGGCTTTTCTACATAAGCATCGCAACCTGCTTCAATAGCCTCTTTGCAATGCAAAGCATGCTGAAAATCTGCCGTACTGATGATGACCGCATCCACCTTGCCTTTCTCGTACAATTCTTCATTATTTAAGTAAGCCTTTATTTTTGTATCGAAGTTTTCTTTCATGTAAGCTTGGCAAGCATCGCGCCTCTTGTTCCAAATATCAGATACGGCCACCATCTCAAAATTGAGCTTATCGGCTTGTTTCATAAATGCAGGAATTAAAGAGCGAGAACGGTTAGAGAAACCTACAATAGCGGTTCTTATTCTGTCATTAGCACCTAAAATATTGCCATAGCTTTTGGCACTCATGGCAAAACTAAGTCCTGCTGCGCCAAGAGCAGACTTTTTAATGAAATCTCTGCGAGCGTTATTTTCTTTCATTTTCTTATTTTTTGGTTTGAGTTCACATAATTGAGTCGCTTGTAAGATGGATGTTTATGCAAAAAGAGTTGGTGAAACTTTATGCATAAAACTAAACTGTATGCGTGTTTTTGATCTTACAAGGTCTTTACCGAGATGTTTTTGTAGTAGATAGACATATCGCGGTTGGGGTGCAATTGAATCCCAATAGGGCCACTAGCTTTGGCATCTTCAGAGGTATAATTCATCACTTCCACACCATTTAGCCAAGCGGTGTACTTTCTACCTTCTGCTTTTACCTGAATGGTGTTCCAGCCGTCCATTTTGATCACTTCGGCAACTTTGGCCTCTACGGGGTAACCTTTGCCTACAATGTACGGTGAGCAAGTCATGTCTCTTTTAAGAGAACCCGACTCGCCAATCTGTATTTGTTGGCTTTCATCTCTAATAAAAAAACCGGAATCTACCGTGCCATCGCCAAACTTAAAATCGGCTCTAATAATAAAGTTTTTAAAATCTTTTTTTGTCCAAAGGATGGAACCTGTTTTGGCTGCATCACTTTTCACGATCAATAAAGAATCTTCAATCATCCAGCTTTTCTTTAACTCTGGAATTTTCCAAGCTTTTAGACTTTTACCATTAAAAAGTGTCTTAAAACCTCTTTGGGCATGGCTGCTTTGTGGAAATGCGAAATAAGCACAAAGTGCTATAACAAAAATGTACGAAAGTTTTTTCATTTTCAATTTATCTTCATTGGTGTAACACTTTCCTAAGCTAAGCATAAATATTGTATAATTTCAAGCTTATTTGTTCAAAATATTGCAGGAATTGTCCAATATAGGAAGATTGGAGGATGAAATCACATTTTCAAATTGGCTTGCTGCAAAAATGTAGATGGAGAAATGCAATTAGTAGTTTTACCTTTTGTAATTTCTTTGGTACGAAAAAAATAGATAGAAAACCAGGTAAGGTAACTCATGCAAGCGTCCTCGCTTGCATAAAAGAAGGCAACATGAAGCAAAGCGATTTTTTTGAAAGCTAATGAATTAAATTTGAGTCCTTATCACAACCTAACGCCCACGGTCAAATAGAAACTCCTACCATCAGACGGGATAATCCCAGGGCCGGGGTAGCCCGTAGCGCGACGGGTAAAATACATGTTATCAGTCAAGTTATTACTACCTGCTTCAAACTTCATAAACTTATACACATAACTCAAAGACAAATCCATTACATAATAGGCAGGAATAAGACCCTCTACAGCTGAAGGGGTAAACTCCGCATTGGTAGCATCTGAGTATTGGTCAGAAAGGTAAGAGAATTGGTAAGCGGCTGTAAATTTCTTCCATTTAAAATTAAGACCACTTTTAATATTAATGGTCGGTACCAATTCTACTTGGTTGCCTTCTACGCCGTTTTCATTAGAGCCTGTGTAGGTGGCATTAATTAGTGCAAAATTTGAAAAAACAGCCAGTTTCTTCTGCATATCCGCATTGCCAAAGAGCCTTAAAAAATCCAATTCTATATAAGATTCTAAACCATAAATTCTGGCATCTGAGACATTGGTGCGGTACCTAAAAGTGCGTTCTATCAAAATAGGATCGGGCTCGCTGCGTAAAATAGAACCAATGCGGTCTTTGTAAGATAAATGGAATAGGCTCACATCATAGTTAATGGCATTTCCCCACTCACCGCGCAAACCAATGTCAGCATTGTAACCACGCTCGTCTTTAATGTTTTCATCCACCACCTCGTTGGCGTTGGCCACTCTGATATCGTTAAAATTAATGGCCCTATAATTTTGAGATAGATTAGCATACAGCTCCATAAAAACGCTATGCTTGTAACTCATACCAATACCCGCTAATAAAAAGGAACGGCTGTTTTCTTTGTTCTCAAAAATATTTTCATCCCTAAGTATATTTCCTGCTAAATCAAAAGTGCGCACTTTGTAATAGCCCTCTGCTTGGGTGTTGATGTACTCGTACCGTACACCCGGCGTAATGGAAAACTTCTCTGAAAAACGAAAGATATTTTCGGCAAACACGGCAATGTTACTACTGGGAAATTCGTAATCAGAACCTTCCAAATCAGTTGGATTTAGATAATTAAAGTCGGGCGTACTTAAATTGTTGGCGTCGCCTTGTTGGCGATCGGTAAATCCCTTATAAAAGCGAGTACCAATCAAAAAGGTAGACTGATTGCCTAAAAAATTATAGCGATGTAGTAGGCGGGTTTCATTGCCAAAGTTTCTAAACTCATCAGACAATAGATCTCTATTGCCGTTGCCGTCTACCCGATCAATCCTGCCCAGGTTGCCTAATGCATCTTTGCTGGCCAATAAGCCAAAAGCACGGTTATTGATTTTGGTCCTATCTGATAGTTGGTAATCAATAGTAAAAGCAGCCAAATTCCAGTTTACCTTAAACCAGTTACGTTCTCTAATTGATTGTCTTGGGTCTTCTTCAAAAAAGCGGTCGGTGAGTCCGCCCGGCTGCTGGGCCAAGTAATCCATATAAGTGTATTCAAAACCCAGTTTTATTTTGTCTGAAACATCAAACTTTAAGCTGGTAAAGGCGGTATGTTGCTCAAGGCCAGAATTGGGGCGCCATCCATCGCTTCTTTTATATTGGTAAAAAGAATAATGGTTGAGTTTGCCCACAGTACCGCCCAAGCTATTGAAAGAATTAAATAGCCCAAAAGAACCTACCGTTTGTACAGTGTTGACCTCGAATTTTTTATCTAAGGGGCCTTGTTTAAACTTAAAGTTGAGCATACCGCCAAATTGAGTGCCGTATTGCAAAGAAGCCGCTCCTCTGATTACTTCAATACGCTCAAGTGCCTGTGTAGGTGGCGTATAATAACTTTCAGGATAACCCAAGGCATCGGCACTAATGTCGTAACCATTTTGCCTCGTGTTAAAGTTAGAG
>CAKZMZ010000419.1 GCA_937129345.1 uncultured Thalassovita sp.
GGTGGCGAATCCATGTTAATCCTTTCACCTTCGAACAATTCATAAGTGATCAAAAAGCGGAAATTCGTAAACTCAGTAAGTGAGAGCAATGGGTTTTCAAATGGCTTTTCGTAACCCCAAGGCCAAAACCAGATTCCTAAAAAGTAACTGCCTAAAACGATGCCCACCAAATAGGCAAAGTACTTGGGCAAACGTCCTGTGGCCTTTTTCCAAGATGTCAACACTCCTTCTCCTAACCAATAAATGCCACTAAAAAGTCCGAACAAGCCAACAATAATCAGCCCACCAATTTTTACGCTGATCATAAATGCCATGCTAACTGTGAGCCACAACAGTGTAGTAGGCGTTGGATTGGGCAATTGCTTAAAAAAGCGAATCATGTAGAAGAGGCCCGCAGCATAGCCAAGCAAGAACGGGATATCCTTAGGGTTGTTCATGCTATGCCCAAAATATCTTGGAGACAAGAGCATAAAAACCGCTACCAACAAGCCCATTCTCCAAGAACCCAGTTCGCGACCAATTCTCGCCGAGAACAATATGGCCAATACACCCATTAGTGCATTGAGCAGATGTCTGGTCTCATAAATGCCAAAAGGCGAAATATATTTATGCAGCACTGCAGCAATCACATCAAAAGATGCGCTATAATGCACAGTAGCATTTCTAGCATGCTTGGTCATGTCGAACACCTCTTTGTTTTCTCCATCACTTGCATAATATTTTAAAATGTCTTCTGCGTATTCTGAAAGCACCGGCTCATCCCAAGTAATGCCATAGTCGAAACTAAGTAGGGGAAAAAGAAATATTGATACAAATAAAACAGCATGATAAAGCAAATTATAAAGACCAAAGTTGCCATCTCTTAAAGAAGCTGACCACGTAGCTGTATGCTTAATTTCTTGAGCAGGTTGTCCAAATCTCCTGTAAAACAGGTATTTAAAATAGGCCAGTTTAACGTTCACGAACTCTTTAATGGAAAGTGCCGCATCGTTTACAGGAAGCAAAACCTCTTTGGCTTGTCCATTAATATTCGTTTGATGCCCTAAGAAGGCATATTTATTCAGGCTTTGGCCATAAAGTACTTGGGCGTTCACCAATTTATCAGGCAAAAGCACGAAGGGCATGGGCACTCCCTTTAAGCGCAAACCATAGAGTAAATTGAGAAAGAAAAGTAAAACCCGCTGTAAAAATCCTTTCTGTACAGCTGAAGAAAAAGCGGTTACTGCTTCTTTATCTGAGGATTTTGTGCCTTTGTACCATTTAAAAAAATAAGCAAGCTCTTCTTTGCTTGCATCTTTAGATAATATCAATACTTGATCACTACCCGAACATTGTGCCTTAATCAGATCGGCTGCTTCAAGGGGGCTTGATGGTAAATCCTGTATTGCATTACCATCAATGAAAGCATCTGTTTCAGCTGCAGCACCTTTCACAAACACTTTAATCGGCATCAACATCGTTTTTTCTGACAACCAGTCTTTTAATTCTGTTTGCTCTTGATCAATAACTATTAAAAGATTGGAGCCGTTTGTTTGAATGTTTCTCTTTGCTGAAGCATCTGCATTTGCAGCAGTTGTTTGCGCAGCACCTGCTTGCGCAGCACCTACTTGCATAGTGCCTTTAGATTTTTGTTTAGCCTTTTTTACTTTTCTGCCCATAAAAAAATGTGATAGCGAAAATCAAAACTAACAATTGTTTGTATAAATTCTAAATGGGAAATTTTTAGATACAACAACTCAGAAAAAGGAGCTTGTAAAACAATTGTTTAAAAAGGCCAAACCTAAATCTTAACGGGAAAGTGCCCAATCGTTTAAAGTTTTGGAATAGTTGCGTTTATATGCAAAAGTTACGATTACATAACGTGGATAAAATCATGTAAGCAAGAGGCAATGAATGAGGATTATACATTGCTGTTTTTTTACAATACCAAAATATTCTTCTATCAATTTTATATTATATAAACATAATAAGTATATAATTACTAATTTTTGAAATTATATTTTACAGCTCAATAAATTTATATTATGTTACTCATGCTTGTTAGGAAATATTTTTTTTTGAAACACTTTTTTTTGCTGTTTTATACATTAATTATTTAGGTTTTATTACAAGTAGGCAAAAGAGCATTTTCTAAAATCTAGAATTTTTTTTGTAGTATAGCAAACATTGTTGGTTCATGCTAAGTCTTTAGGTTGCAATCAGCACACTTCAAAACAGGGCTATTATCTACATGTTAATAAAGCAAGGAAAAGTGCCGTTCATACCGAACGGCTTTTTCTTTTTATATAGCTTGGAACAATTTTATGGCACATTCCGTAATAATAATTGAATGCCAAAATTCAATCTACGCTAATTGAGAATAATTTTAACCGGTCTTGGACCGGTTTTTTTATTTAAGGTTGTCTTTAAGCAATTTAAACTCGATGAGTGGTGATATTTTGTTGTACACGATATGGTAGACTGCCTCTATAATTGGCAAGCTTAGCCCTAATTTTTTATTGATATCAAAGATACATTTGGTGGCATAATAACCCTCTGCAATCATTTCCATTTCTAATTGCGCTGATTTAACCGAGTAACCACGGCCAATCATATTGCCGAAAGTTCTGTTTCTACTAAACTGTGAGTAAGTAGTTACCAACAAATCACCCAAATAAGCCGTAGCACTGATCGATCTATTCTCTTTTGGTGAAATGGTATTTACAAACCTTTCAATCTCTTGCAAGGCATTGGAAACCAAAACCGCCTGAAAATTATCACCGTAATTTAACCCGTGGGCAACTCCGCAGGCAATCGCAATAATGTTTTTAATTATGGCACTGTATTCTACTCCATACAAATCTTCTACCGAGTGCACTTTTATAAAATGACTGCTCAGCATATCGCCCAATTCATTTGCAAAGTTATAATTCTCTGAGGCTACAGTTAGGTAGGACTGTTTTTCCATAGCCACTTCTTCGGCATGGCAGGGCCCTGCTATTACTGCGGTATCCTCGGGTTTTACTCCGTAATACTTCTCCACAAAATCTGAAATGAGCAAGTTTTCATTGGGTATCATGCCTTTTATGGCAGATATTACCTTTTTATCTTTAAAAGCATCTTTGGGGAGCTTTTCTAGTGCCTCTTTTGCAAAAGCAGCAGGCACTACTAGCAGAATCCAATCTGAAGCCTTCACAATGTTTGTAATGTCACTATCAGGGGCCACTTTATCAAGATGGATTTCAACGGCGCGCAAATAATCAGGGTTGTGCCTGTATTTTAAGATGTGGGTTACGTCCTGCTCTTTTCTCACCCACCATTTAACTTTACAATCGTTTTCGGTAAGTATTTTTATTAGTGCCGTGGCCCAACTACCACTGCCAATCACACCAATTACAGGTTTGTTTTCTTTTTCCATTTTTAATCGGTTAAAGGAGTGAGGCTAAATTGAGTACCATCAAAAAGGCCTTTATCAGACAATTTTAATGAAGGTATGACCAATAAAGCCATAAAGGAAAGCGTCATGAAAGGCGCCCGGAGTGTACTACCTAGTCTTTTAGCAAATCGGTCTATGGCAGCATATTCCTGCGCCACTTTATATCCGTCTCGGTGACTCATAAGCCCGGCCACCGGCAAGGATAGAACCTGCTCTTCTTCGGCATTAACAGCCGCTACTCCTCCTTTTTTCGAGATTACTGCATTTATGGCCTTAACGATCATGGCATCATCAACTCCAACGGCTATGATGTTATGCGAGTCGTGCGCGACACTAGAAGCAATAGCACCAGATTTTAAGCCGAAGTTTTTAATAAAGGCCACTGCAGGGTCCGATTTAGCGTAGCGATTTACCACCACTATCTTAAGTATATCTCTGTCCGTATCGCTCTGATAGAAGCCTTCTTTGATGTTTGGCGTTTCTGTGTCGCAATCGGTGACCAGTTCTCCATCTTTAGGAACGATCACTTTTAGTTTATCAGACCCTACAGAAGCCTTTAGAGCCACATCTTGTAATGAGATAGGCCCAATATTAAAGTTATTAACGGTCTGTTCTTCTATCGGCTCAATGAGCGTTTTTCCGTTCTCGGCCACTATTTGCCCGTCTATACATGTCTGAAGTACATTAAAGTTTTCCAAGTTATCAACTAATATAAAATCTGCCTTATCTCCTACTTTCAATTGCCCAACTTCAATTTTATAATGGTCCACAGGATTGATGCATGCCATCTTTAAGACTTTAAAAACATCATGTCCTGCTTTAATGGCCCTTTTTACGAGTTGATCTATATGGCCAAGCACCAACTCATCCGGATGTTTGTCATCCGAACAAAACATCATCGATTCGTAATGCTCATCTATAAGTGGATGCAGCGCTTCAAAGTTTCTTGCTGCACTTCCCTCTCTAATAATGACCTTCATCCCGTTTTTAAGCTTATTCAGCGCCTCCTCACGAGTAAAACATTCGTGATCGGTACTAATTCCTGCTTTGATGTAATTAACAGCATCTCTTCCTAATAAACCGGGTGCATGTCCATCTACAGGCTTATTATATTTTTTGGCCAATGCTATTTTTTCCATCACTTCTGCATCTTCTTGTAAAACCCCAGGCCAGTTCATCATTTCAGCAAGGTATCCTACCTCTTTCATAGAAAGTAACTTTTCTATGGCTTTGGAATCTATTTTTGCTCCGGCCGTTTCAAAAGCCGTAGCCGGCACACAAGAAGGAGCCCCAAAATTGAAATGAAAAGGAACCTTTTTACCATTTTCTATCATATACCTTACACCCTTTTCTCCCAAAACATTGGCGATTTCATGCGGGTCAGATACAGTACCTACTGTACCATGTACCACTGCCAAACGCGCAAATTCTGAGGGTATGAGCATAGAACTTTCTATATGTATGTGCGCATCTATAAATCCGGGTAAGATATGAGGTAGATTTTCTTCTCTATTAATTTTTGTGATATCCGTGATTTTATTACCCGTGACAGTTAGTTCAACGGGTTCAATTTTACGCTTGCTTATATCTACTAAATTTGCTTTAAAGCTTCTCAAAATTTGTGGGGTTAATTTCGAACAATTAAATCAAAAAAACATGAAACATCAAACTTTTACGCACATGAGATTCTTATTCGGACTTTTCGGGTTGTTTGGCTAAGCTATTTAAAGCCTTAGCATTTAAAGCAAACCTTTAGCTTAAAATTTGGCTTTGGGTTTGCTTTTTCATTTTTATACTTTTAGAATCACACTTAATATTTTTTTATATATGAAACTTTTTTTTAGAACAACACTCTTATTGTTGGCATTTTCTTTAAGCTTTTCGGCCTGCCAACCTAAAAAGAAAACCCTGAGAAAAGGCAAACCCATACCGTGCCCCATAAAAGATTGCTAAAACCAAAATGTTAAAATTCTTTTTACTTATAAATCCGAGATAGCATACTTTTGGGCTAAATGTAAAAAGTAGACAAATGGTTATTAGCAGAAGAATTTTAGTGTTTTTGCAGGCATTGTTTTTATTATTTGCCTGCGCCGAAGAAGGAGCAAGAAAAGACAGCACCATCAGGTTTTTTAGAAGGGGTAAAATGGCCCTGGAAAACAAGGAATACCAAAACGCAATAAGGTATTTTGATCAAGCCATACAAGAAGACAGCACTTTTGAAGCCGCATGGAACAACCGAGGCGTAGCTTTGTTTGGGGTGAACAACTATCTAAAAGCAATTGAAGATTACACCAAAGCCATTGAAACGGATAGCGTGTTTTGGGATGCTTACTTCAATCGTGCCAATGCTTATTATGAAATAGGAGAATACCCTAAGGCGGTGAGCGATCTAAACAAGGTTGTTATCCACAGACCAGATTCTGCTGTAGTTTACACGAACAGGGGTACCATTTTGCAAGCTATGGGAAAGTACGATGCCGCTCTTGCTGATTTTGAGAAGGTATTGGAACTAGAACCAAATAACTCGGTAGCATTGGTAAACAAAGGCTCTGTTTTTTACAATCAAAACAAGCTAGAAGAGGCGCAAAAATTATTTGAAAATGCATTGGCGATCGACAAAGAACAGGATTTTGCCTACAATAATCTTGGCTTGGTTTATTTGGATCGAGGAGATGTTACCAAAGCCATCGATTATTTTGACAAAGCACTTGATTTAAACCCTGCCGCTCCTTATTACCTCAACAATAGAGGCTATGCTTTTTTAGAGATGGGAGAGCTGCAAAAAGCTTATAAAGATTTAGAAAAGTCACTTTTGTACAAAGGAGACAATTCTTTGGCGATCAGAAATATGGGCATCTATTACCTTGAGAGCAAAGCTTTTGATAAAGCGCTTCAGTTTTTTGAGAAAGCTAAAAATATTGATGAGACCACTAAAGATTTAGATATGTATTTGGGTACCGCCTACTTAAAAGTAGGCGAAAAAGATAAAGCTTGTAAAGCATGGCAGTTGGGGCTCCAAAATGGATGTGAAAAATGTGCTCAACTTATTACGGACAATTGTTCTTAATACAAATTCTATTAGATGCACATCAGAAAAGTATCCAAAGAGGAAATCAAAACCGCATCTTGTTTTACTTACTCAAGGCCCACATAAAAAGACCTAACAATGGGCCTGAAGTAAAAATAATTTCAGCTTGAGCGTAATCAGGTGCAAAAGAACCTGCTATTATACCCATTAACAAGATACCAAAAACGATATAAACAACTAAAGTTTTCATGGTAATAAAGGATGTAGTTAAAACACTTGCTTCTACATTAATAACAAATTCTAGCAAAATATAGTTTGCTATAAAAAACTGATTACCAGTGCATTAAAAAGGGCTGTTTGCTATTTTTTTTACTGCTTTCTAAATCGATTTTATAATATATTCCCGCTGGGATTTTAAATTACTTCGTTATTTTTTCTAGAATAGCATGCTCCCTTTGAATCATACCTAAGTAGTTGTAATATCAGCCAAAAGCTTTCAAGCTTAATTTTTTGAAATGTATCGAATAAGCATTTAAAGCGATAAAAAGTGGTTTTTAAGCAATAATGCATGAAAATTTATAATTTGCATGCAAAAAGAAATGCTCTCAAAATACATCATCCTAATTATTTACTTCATCATCCTGTTTCTATTAGGAAAACTTGCTTCGGGCAAAATAAAAGACATTAAGGATTATTTTATCGCAGGGAGTAAATTGGGATACTGGGTCGTCGCTTTTTCGTCTAGAGCAACGGGGGCTTCGGCTTGGATTTTACTCGGGCTTACTGGCATGGGTGCCATCTATGGTATAAGTGCCTATTGGGTGGCTGTTGGCACAACTCTAGGTGTGGTGATTTCTTGGTTTTTTATGGCACCTAGATTTAAGAAAATGGCCAATGCGTATGGCTCTATTACCATTCCTGATTTTCTGGTTTCTCGGTTTAAGGCTTCTTCTCACTTGCTAAGGGGTATTTCGGCCACAGTGCTTTCTGTGTTTGTGGTGATCTATGTTAGTTCTCAAATAGATGCTACAGGAACCGCCTTCGAAACTTTCTTGCAATGGGATTACTACACGGGTGCCATTGTAGGGTTCATTATTGTGGTACTTTATACGTTTTCTGGTGGGTTTGTTGCCGTTGCCTGGTCAGATGTTTTTCAGGGTAGTATAATGCTTTTAGGCTTAGTGCTCCTGCCCATTATCGCGTTTTTCAGCTTTGAAGGAGACAGCATTTTTCAAACACTACAAAATACGGATCAGGGACTTGTCAACCTTTGGGGAGATGGCGGTTTCAGTCCTGATAATGTAAGTAGAGTTTTAGGTTTTGTTATGATTGGTCTAGGGTATTTAGGTGCTCCACAACTTTTTGTGAGATTCCTTTCCATCAAAGACGAAAAAGAAATCGAAAAAGGAAGATGGGTGGCCGTTATCATCCAATTTCTCATGAATGTATCTGCTGTAAGCATTGGTATATTGGGCCGTGTATTGCTCACCAATGCCACAGAAAACCCCGAAACCGTATTGGGTAACGGCGGCCAAGAAGTACTAATAAAATTGATTGAAAGCGTGGCTCCTTTCTTATCCGGAATATACATTGCCGCTGTTTTAGCAGCCATTATGTCTACGGTAGACTCTCTGCTAGTCCTGGCCTCAAGTGCCGTTACTAGAGATTTTTATCAGCAAATATTCCATCCTAAAATGGAGGACACCAAGCTGGTTGGTACGTCTAAAATAGTAACGATTTTACTTGCAGGTGTCGCTTTAAGTATTGCCCTAACAGTGGCTATTTTTGTACCTGGCAGAACTATTTTTTGGTTCGTTATATTCGGCTGGTCTGGTCTTGCGGCATCTTTCTGTCCTGTTATGGTTTTGTCTCTTTTTTGGAAGAAATTTACCGAAAGAGGCGCAATTGCTGCCATAATCACCGGATTTATTTCTGTGCCCTTTTTTAAATTCTATGTTAGCAGCATCCCTATTTATGGCAGTTACTTTTCTAATATAGCTGAGCTTCTCCCCTCTTTTGTGCTCGCCATTATTGCTGGAATCGTTTTTAATAAAGGTAAATGATTTCTACTTGTGAATATATCCTAATAAAATATGAGCAGTGTCTTGCACTTTAATAATAATGCTTGGGTGTAGCGTTTTAAAATCGTCCGATTTATCAAACTTTACTTAACAAACATCCATCATTATGAAGAACACATTACTACTTAAATCTAATTTAAAAACTGGTAAGTGGCTCCGATATCTCATTATAGCTTTTATGGCCATGAGCTTTTCTGCTTGCTATGCACCATTGAGCTCTAATAAAGTACCTAAGTCTGCTAGAAAAAAACTTCATACCCATAATCATAGAAAGGCCACTGCAGCAAAATGGGGCGTATTGGACAAGTCAGCCGACTGCCCATCATCTAGTAGAAGAAAAGAAAAATATAAATAAGAATAATTTACTCAGTACAAGAAAGGCCTTAAAGGCCTTTTTTTAATGCACATTGCTAACCTCTTTCTTTTTTTCTTTAACAGGTGCTTTTTTGTATTCTACCTTGTCTTCGAATTTTTTATATGCAGAAATGATATTTTTTACCAATCTATGTCTGATCACATCTCTACCTGTTAATTCTACAATGCTTATGCCGTTAACATCATTAAGTACTCTGAGTGCATGAAGCAAACCGGAATGCTGGTTCCTTGGCAAATCTATTTGAGATTTATCACCTGTAACAATCATTTTAGAATCAGGGCCCATTCTGGTCAAAAACATCTTCATTTGCATTTGGGTAGTATTCTGTGCCTCATCTAATAAAATAAAAGCACCGTTGAGTGTTCTACCACGCATATACGCCAAAGGAGCGATTTCTATAATTCCGTTCTCTAAATAGTATTTCAATTTTTCGGCCGGTATCATGTCGTAAAGCGCATCGTAAATGGGCCTTAAATATGGATCGATTTTTTCCTTTAAATCGCCCGGAAGAAAACCTAGATTTTCTCCAGCCTCTACGGCGGGCCTTGTAATGATGATTTTTTTTACTTGTTTATTTTTAAGTGCTTTAACTGCCAGGGCAACAGAAATATAGGTTTTACCCGTACCGGCTGGACCAATTGCAAAGGTTAGGTCATCTTTGCTGGCGCACATCACCAACTTTCGTTGATTTTCAGTTTTTGGCCTAATAGCCAAACCTTTGGCCCCGTAAATAAGTGTATCTTCTTTGAGTTGGACTTGGATATCTCGGCTGTCACGCTCTATATAACTTATTACATTTTCTGCGGTGACTTTTCCGAATTTTCTGTAATGTTCTAACAGATTATTAAAAGTGTCATTGATTTTTAAGATCTCGGGCGAAGAGCCTTGAATCCTGATCTCA
>CAKZMZ010000420.1 GCA_937129345.1 uncultured Thalassovita sp.
CTATTGATAACCCGGAAGTAGAGCGATTGATCAAAGAAAATATTCAAAGTCTATTGGAACAGGTAAAAGTAGGGGAGGTCTGGGGCATCGGTAAAGGGCTGAGTACCAAGCTAAACGACAGTTCGATCTGGACAGCGGCAGAGTTGGTAGCAATGCCCGAAGATTGGATACGAAAAAAAATGACCGTGATAGGCCTCAGGACTGTACAGGAACTCAAAGGAATTTATCGCTTAGAGGTCAGTGATGTTCCTGACGATAAGAAAATGGCCATTTGTTCCCTGTCTTTTGATAGGCCGACTGCCGATCTTGAAACCATAAAGGAGTATGTTGCCAACTTTGCAGCCCGTTGTGCAGAGAAATTGAGAGATAAAAATCAGGTTGCTTCTAATCTTCATCTTTCATTGCGAACCAATAGGTTCGATATGTCTTCAGACCAATACAATGGTTCGATTGCCTTAGGTTTTAGGGCTCCGACTGATTACACGCCGGATATACTCGATATCGCTTTTCAGGCATTGAGAAATGTTTACAGGCCCGATTATCAGTATAAAAAAGCGAGTATTGCACTTACGGGTCTGTTACCTGCTAACAACGCGCAATACCAAAGTGATCTTTTTAGTGCCTCACCCGAAAATAAATCTGCCAAGCAAGCAGATATGCTCAAAGCCATGGATACACTCAACAAAAAGCTAGGGCGGAACAAGATAAGGTTTGCGGCACAGGGTTCAGATAATAAATGGCATACCCATCAGGCACACCGCTCAAATCGTTACACCACCCGTTGGGATGAGCTATTGAAGGTGCCGTGACGGTCATTTGATTATTGTGTTGATTGATTAAAAGGTCTACAAGGCAGTTATTTGTGTATAACTGACATTTTCCACCCTCAAAGTACAAACTATTTATTTTTCATTAACGCTTATTTTTGGGTATAAAAATCAATTTTCAATCTACTTTTAAAGCCAATGTCAATCCTTGCGGAGCACATACTTTCCAAGCGGCTTTTTCCATCGGCAGCCGACGCTGTGATGAAAAACAGGGTGGCCTGGCCGTATGCAAAAAATATAGTGGACGCCACGTGGGAAAATTTGAAACGGTGCGACCGTCGCTCGCTGCGCTCAGACAACAACTTTTTCAGTTTTCAAATAAATAAAGAAAAATGAAATTAGGGATGGGAAATGTTGGGTATAAAAAGAATTTAACAGGAGATTGACTGGATAGAGTATAGGGGAGGGGTATTGCATGGCTATGCATTCAAATGGAACGTTGAGAAAAAGCGAATGCTCATGCAATCTGGCAAAATACTATTCATCTACAAGGTTTGAAGTTATCAATCCAGATAACATTTTGTCGTGGATCGCCCCTAATAAATATGTTTGGGAGTGAAGGCTTAAAAGAGGTTTCCCATAAAGTTTTCTTTTTTCCTTAGCTTTAAGCCATAATTGTTTCTATAATTGATATGGCATTTTCACTGAACAACTTCGAAGAGCAAATAGATGGCAAAATTCTAGAACGAGGTAAGGACTATTACGAAAGGGCCATGGTAGACCGTTCTTTGGAGTTGGAAAAAGGGAAATATGAGTGCAAGGTACTGGGTACACGTAGTTACAAGGTTATTATAGCACTAGACAATAAAAAAATTGTTGACTACAAATGCAACTGTCCTTTTGATATGGGTCCGATTTGCAAGCATGTAGTCGCGTCCCTTTTCCATTTAAGGGACACGTTGGATAAGACCATTAACCTGGACGCGCCCATCAAACAGTATCATCCTGCCGAAAAGCCTTTGGTAGAGCGTATGGAAAGCATATTACAACAGATTCCACACCATGAGCTAAAGGATTTTGTGATACAAAAGGCTTTGTATGACGATATTTTCAGAAATGTTTTTTTGTCCTCTTTCGCCCATCTTAATGATCAGGAATCCAGAAAGATGTACGCCGATCAAGTCGATGCCATCCTCGTTGCGGCTTCTGATAGAGATGGGTACATCAATTGGTCCAATATCTATGATGTAAACCTACAGGTAGGTAATCTTATCGGTGAGGCCAGCAAGCAATTGTACAAGAAAAACTATCAGACTGCCTTTTGGATTACCACGGTCGTTATGGAAAAGATGACAGAAGCCTTACAGTTTTCAGATGATGACGGAGGAATCTATGAATGTGTGGCAGATGCCCTGGATCTGTTCAGGTCTATGGCACAGATGGAAATGGATAAAGCAGGCAAGTGGAGAGAAGAGATATTGAAATATTGCATGGATGCCTACAATAGAAAGATCTATGCGGAATGGGAAACCCATTTTGAGATGCTGGAGATAGCGGCAGATATGGTAAAGGAGGAAGAAGAGATCCAACATATATTTTCATTATTGGACCGACCACAAGATTCTATATATGACATTGAAGAAGCACAGGTATTGAAATACAGGTTGCTCAAAAGATTGCGAGGAGAAAAAGTAGCCAAAGATTATCTGGAGCAACATATGGAAAACTCACGATTAAGAGACCTTGCCATTAATATGGCCATGGAAGCAAAAGATTTTGAAAAGGCAAAGAAGATAGTGTTGGATGACTTGCAAGAAGAGGAGGAGGGCAGGCGTTTCTCAAAGAAATGGTACGACCGGCTATTGGGCATAGCGCAAGCAGAAGAAGATAAAGAGGACATAGTGAAATACGCCCGCTCGCTTTATATAAATAGTTATCATCATAATAAAAAATATTACGAACTCCTTAAAGAACATGTAAAAAAAGAAGAGTGGAAGAGCTTTTTAAATAATCTCATCAATGAAATAAAGGAACGTGCAGGCGATAGTTTTTTAGCCGATATCTACAGAGAAGAAGAATATTGGGATGAATTGATGCAGCTTATCAAGAACTCCCAAAGAATGGACTTCTTCATCTCTTTTGAAAGATACCTGCCCGAGCGGTTTTCAGAAGAAGTCATTATTTTATATGCGATGTACATAGTGAAATATATGGAAAACAACCTGGGCAGGAAATATTATAGAACGGTATGCCATCACCTAGAGCGCATGATGGAACTCGGCGGCCATAAAGAAGCCCAACAGACCATTGCCATACTCAAAGAACAATATCCTAGTAGAAGGGCACTGATGGAGGAGTTGGAAAAGGTAGGGATTTGATGTGAGCCCGTATGAACACCTTAGTTATGTCTCGTAATGAAATCATTATGTAAATTTTGAACATTTTAGCCTAGCCGTAAAAGGGGCAATGTATACTATGTAAACCTACGTATAAAAATGGTATTAGAACGGTTTCAATAGATGGTACAGGCTCGAAAATATGTTTTATTCCCTCAATGATTTTGTTTAAACTGATTGCTTATGATGATAGGTCAGAGAACAGAGATAAAGATCCTTCCACCAACCGATATTGAAAAATCCCCAAACTAGAGCAGTAATGGTATTCAAAATGGGTATTTGCTGTAAGACTGGTTTTTATTCTAGGTAGGTCTGTTTTTTTTCTAAAAAGAACTTGATAAGTTTAGTATTTTACAGACTGATAGACTATTTAGAAAAAAGATTGATGCTTAAAAAGTATAAAATGTTAAGATTATGCGGTGTACTCTTACTGAGCGCCTTCACACTTGCCTCATGCAATCAAAAGAAACAGGCAGCCAATGCCGGCCTAGAACAACTCGATACCAAAGTAAGCAAGATAAAATTACAAAAGGGCTTTAAGGCCGAGCACCTTTACGAACCCTCACAAAATGATCAAGGCTCATGGGTAGCCATGACTTTTGACGATAAAAATAGACTGATCACCTCCGATCAGTATGGTGCCCTATATAGAATGGAACTGCCTCCAACAGGTTCAGGAGAAAGTATCTCGAAAATAGAGAAGCTCAAGATACAAAACTCAGCGCCCGTGGCGGACTCCATCATACAAATGGGCTATGCCCAAGGACTCTTATATGCTTTTAACAGCCTGTACGTAATGGTGAACCATAACGGCAATGAGGAATTTGAAAAAACAAGTGGGCTTTATCGCCTACAAGATACAGACAACGATGACCAATACGATCAGGTTACCCTGCTAAAATCGTTGAATGGAGTGGGAGAGCATGGCCCACACAGCATAGTACTTTCACCTGATGGTAAATCGCTGTACATAATTGCCGGCAATTATACCGATCTGCCTGAAATGGACTCGTATCGATTGCCTAATAATTGGAAAGATGACAATATTCTTTTTCAAATTAAAGACCCTAGGGGACATGCCAATAACCGCAGTGCACCCGGGGGATGGATAGCCAAATTAGATCCCGAAGGTAAAAATTGGGAGCTGGTATCGGCAGGTTTCCGAAATCCTTTCGATCTAACCTTTAATGAATTGGGCGATATGTTCGTCTATGACTCAGACATGGAATGGGATATGGGCATGCCTTGGTACCGACCGACCCGAATTTGCCATGTAACAAGTGGTGCTGAGTTTGGTTGGCGTACCGGTAACGGAAAATGGTCACCAGCATACCCAGACAATTTGCCGCCTGTCATAGACATCGGGCAGGGTTCTCCCACCAATGTAGTTTACGGAATTGGAGCCGATTTTCCCGGAAAATACCGACGCAGTGTTTTCGCTTTTGATTGGAGCTTTGGGATTATTTACGCTATTGAGCTTAAGCCCAAAGGAGCTTCTTATACCGGTACCAAGGAGGAATTTCTATCTGGTCTGCCATTGCCGCTTACAGACGGCGTGATCGGTCCCGATGGAGCCATGTATTTTATGACAGGAGGGCGGCGCCTTGGCTCAGATTTATACAGGGTGTACTATGATGATGTTGAAAAGTCTCCAACAAAAGAAACAAAACTGGTCCAAACAGAAGGGAATAAAATCAGAAAAGAGCTGGAAAGCTATCACACAGGATTTAAAGAAGGAGCTGTAGAAGCTGCATGGAATTACCTAGACAACGAAGATAGATTTATAAGGTATGCGGCTCGCATCGCACTTGAACACCAACCTGTGGCCATTTGGCAGGGAAAAGTATATCAAGCAAAAACTGCAACAAAGAAAATTTACGCTACAATTGCTTTGGCAAGGCAAGGCGATGCCAAACAGCAAGTAAGTTTGATAGACTTGCTAACCACCATTGATTATAGTGGTTTAGATACAGAGGAGAAAGTCGATTTGGTACGCGCCATTGAGCTAGTATTGGCGCGTTTGGGAAAGGCTAGTAAAAGTGTTGAACAACAGATAGGCAGCTACCTTGCTCCCCATTATCCTGAACAGGCCGATGTATTGAACCAATTGCTGAGTAAAGCCTTGGTTTATGTCGGAGAGCCTTCTGTAGTTCCAAAAACCATAGCACTATTGGAATCTCCTCAAGGAGAGAATAAAAATGTTATGGCAAACACCGCTACAGATGCGGCAGACCTTATATTTAGAAATCCGCAGTACGGAATGGCCATTGCCCAGACCTTAAAAGATATGCCCCCGGCACAAAGCATCTATTATGCGAATGTCTTGAGCAATGCCCAGAACGGATGGACGCCAGAATTGCAAGAGAAGTATTTTAAATGGTTTTATCAGGCTTTTTCATTTAAGGCAGGGAGAAGCTACGTCGGTTTTGTTGATAAGGCCAGAAAAAAAGCCTTGGCCAACGTTGCTGAAGATAAGTTTGAATTTTACAGCCAAATGTCCGGTGATTCTTTGTTGAATAACTCAGGAAATGAGCTAGTAAGAGACGCTATACAGCCCGAGGGGCCTGGTAAGAATTGGGAAGAGGCAGACATTGCGCCACTGTTGGCAAACGGATTGGTCGACAGGAACTTTGAACGGGGCAGAAATATGTATATGGCCACCAATTGTATTACTTGCCATGCCATGAGGGGCGAAGGACAGAACATCGGCCCAGATTTGACACAACTCGGTACACGCTTCTCAGCAGAAGATATACTAAAGGCGATCATCAAACCCAATGATGCCATATCAGACCAGTACAATTCCATGATTTTCTCCTTAGAAAATGGAGGTTCGGTCGTTGGACGTTTAATAAGTGAAACAGATGATACCTACGAAATCTCGCAAAACCCTTATGCACCGGAGATTATAAGAAGTGTTCCTAAGGATGAGGTGATCGGCAAAAGAATGTCAACCGTTTCCCTTATGCCATCAGGTACCATCAACAGGCTAAATGAAGAAGAGGTAAAAAATCTGTTGGCCTATTTAATTGCAGGAGGCAATTCGGAGAGTGCTATTTATAAATCCATAGAGAATAATACCGATGATTGATATAAGCTAGTATGAAACACTTATTGTTTCA
>CAKZMZ010000421.1 GCA_937129345.1 uncultured Thalassovita sp.
ATACAAAAGTGAAGCAACAGGAGTCGCCAATTTAGCAGGTCGCTCTGCTGCGGCCATGGCTTTGGGCTATCAAGTTTGGAAGGATGATTTAAAAGAAGATGCTTATGCAGAAAAATGCTTGCAAGCAGCCAAATCGCTGTATGCTTTGGGCAAGGCTAAAGAAGGCTTTCAGCAGGGCAATTCTTTTGGCGCGCCTTATCGTTACACCGAACAAACTTGGGCAGACGATATGGAGTGGGCAGCGGCTGAACTCTATAAAATCACTAAAGACAAAACCTATTTGACCGATGCCAAGAGATATGCCCGCCTTGCAGCAACTGACTCTTGGAATGTATTGGACTCTGCGGCACATTATCAGTATTATCCATTTGTGAACATGGGGCATTATGCTTTGTACGATTTGGTAGAGCCCGAATTTCAGGATTCTTTGGCGATGTGGTACAAAGCGGGCTTGGAGAAAAATTTTCAAAGAGCGCAACAGAATCCATTTGAGATTGGCGTGCCTTTTATTTGGTGTTCCAATAACTTACTCACTAGTTTAATAGCCCAAGGTATTTTGTACGAGAAAATGACAGGTGATACAACTTACCAAGATTTTATTGTGAGGCAACGAGATTGGCTGTTTGGCACCAATCCTTGGGGCACGAGCATGTTCACTAAAATGCCAGAAGGCGGAGAATATCCTGTTGATGTACATACAAGTATTTGGGCCCTCACCAAAGAAGAAGTACCCGGTGGGTTAATTGATGGCCCCGTATTCTCAACCATTTACCAATCTTTAAAAGGTTTGGTACTCAATGAACCCGATGAGTTTGCCCACTTGCAAAACAAGTACGTGGTGTATCATGACGATATTGGCGATTACTCTACCAATGAGCCTACCATGGATGGCACCGCCGGTGCTTTGCTCATGATGGCACATTGGGGAGTAGCTGAGTATGATTAAAGTTTGATCTTAGCTGTTTGTAATTTAATCTATTAAGTAACGACCAACAACCTTGATGATTCACCTTAACCTTATAACCAATAGTACTTGACAGTTCATTTTTAATCTTTCAAAGAGTGCAATGTCCAATTTAGAAGATAGAAGTAAACTACCAGAATGGCTACAAGATACCCAAAATAGAAGCTGGGAGCCAGAAATCATTATTTCTGGTCTAACCTTAACTTCTCTGTTCATACTCCCTACAAAATTGTATGAGTTCTGCGGCATGCTCATACAAGATTACGGGGTGGACTACCTTAGTGCCATACTGACTTTGATGTACCTCTCTTTTGCCATCAACCTATTTAAGATTTTTTTTATCGTACACCTTATGATGCGCCTAGCCTGGACGGGCATGGTCGGTCTAAGTTATGCTTTTCCAAAGGGCGTGATCAACGAACGGCTTTTTAAGGTTTTTAGCCACCATAAATTTAAAAAACCTGCTGAGTTGGTAATGCAGCTAGAACGCCTCTGCAGCACACTATTTGCCTTCCCAGTCTATGTAGGAATTATACTCATCCTATTTACTTTTTTCTTGTTACTATTAGTAAGCATTTCTACTTACTTTGAAGCGAGTATTATTTACACAATGGCCTTACTTGTGTTATCGGCGTTTATATATTCAGGGGCAGCACTCATATTTAAAAACTCAAGTTTTGCAAGATGGATAGCTACTTCTATTCCAAGTACCATCTCTTCTGTTTACCAAAGTAATTTAGGGAAATGGCCTGTGCAAATATCGGTATTCGTTTTTATGATAGCCTCAGGCCCGTTTATTATTGAAGATACTAGAGGTTTTAGCAAATTTTACAATTTTAGTGGTATCGATACGCAATGGATTTCTAAATCAGAATTATATTTCGATTTACAAGAGTCAGAAAAACGATTTTCTCGAGCATTTATCAATACGGCCACTTTTAAAAATCAGGATGTTATCGAGTTGAATATTGCTTATTACGCAGAAGATGAGCGCATTGTAAGAGAGTACCAACAAGCAACCGGATCGAATATCGGCTTAGACTCATTAAATTGGCAAGATGTGAATGAGTTTGAAGATTTGATAAAAGTCTATGTAAACGATTCGCTCATACAAATTGAAAAATGGCAATACTTAAGTTTGCCTCAAACCAATCAAAAAGTACTCAGTACTTATATTGATATTTCTCGTCTACCTGTTGGCCAAAATAATATCAGAATAGAAAAATTGACCTTTGCAGACTTAGAACCAATTATTAGCCGCTGGATTATTAGAAAAAAATGGGCTGAAATCCCCTTTTATAAAACCGCTAATTGATTTTTTCGACCGTATCTCTAATTTGCGTTTATGAGCAGATAAAAAAGTCCAATATTTAAAGAGTTGCCACAATCCACTAAAAATTGTAACTTCTATGGGTTCTAAAATTGAATTGGGATGATAATAAGTGAATATCTGCGCAGAAAGTTTAAAGCACAACATGAACTTAGTAAGTTGATGCAAGAAATGGACGAACTCATTTTGAAATTTAAGCAATTGGCACTAGGCAAAATTGAAGATAAAAATTTACTAGAGCTAGAATACCATGAGCTGGTTGGCAAAATTGATGAGTTACAAGTAAAAAAATACCTCAAACTAAAAAACGATTGGGGAGAGCCGATTGACTGCGTGGATTACCTTTATGAAAATGTAACTGTTGAACTAGAACATTCCTTAAAAAGAGAAACCCACAAACCCTATGTAGAGCTAGGGAAAATCAAACGCAGAATAGAAAGTAAGAAGTTTGGAGGCAAATATGCCAAATGGTTGTATTTAGGTGGCGCAGTGTTGCTTGGTGCATTGTTGGGGGCATAAATAATTTTACCCCTTTTTCCTACTCTTCCAATCCTCTTCAACAACCAGCAGCAGTGGGCTACCATTAACGCTTATTTCTTTAGAAATTCCTTCATGCAAAAGGTCGAAATCTGCTTTAGCTATTGAAATATTAAAGGAGTTTCCCACTTGTTCAAATTGAAAACTATCATCTGTCTTTACCGATAATTGTACCAAGGGATGCTCAAAAAACAGCGTTTCAGCGCCTAAAAGCTTCATTTCTTCCTTATTGAGCCTAATCCTGATTTCCTTATTTGCTAGTCTGAGTTTCATATATCAGTTTATATATTAACAAATGTCATATTATTCATATGTTTTGACTACTAAATTACAGTAAATTCTGAAATATGAAGAAGACGAGACGAGATTTCATCAAAATTTCAGCCCTAGGACTAGGAGGGCTGGCATCCACAGGGCTCGCTTTTGATTGGGCTAGCGGGGCAATACAAAAATCATCTTTACTCACTAACCTCACCAACTTCACTCGCACACCTACTTACTGCGAAATCTGCTTTTGGAAATGCGCCGGCTGGGTGTATAAAAACGAAGAAAACGATATTTGGAAGATAGAAGGCCATGCAGACGACCCACATTGCAATGGCAGATTATGCCCTAGAGGTACAGGTGGCGTAGGCATGTATGCCGATGAAGATCGCCTAAAAACCCCGCTGAAAAGGGTAATTAAAAACGGCAAACAAACTTTTGAAGAAATCTCTTGGGATGAGGCATTAGATTACATTGCCAATAAGATGAACGATTTGAAAGAGAAGTACGGCCCTGAATGTACCGCACTTTTTACCCATGGTTCAGGCGGGAAATTTTTAGGCCATATGCTCAAAGCCTATGGTTCGCCACACATCACCGCACCCTCTTTTGCCCAATGTAGAGGTCCAAGAGAAGTAGCCTTTTACAGCACTTTTGGCGAAGGTGTGTTATCACCCGAGAGAACAGATATTAGAGATACTCAATGCTTGGTGTTGATCGGCTCCCACATTGGTGAGAACATGCACAACGGGCAGGTACAAGAAATGTCTGATGCCATAGACAATGGCGCAACCATTATTACGGTTGACCCACGCTTTTCTACAGCTGCAAGCAAGTCTAAGTTCTGGCTTCCAATCAAACCTGCTACTGATTTGGCCTTGCTTTTAGCTTGGATACACGTCATCATTAACGAAGGTTGGTACGACAAAGAATATGTAGAAAAATATACCTATGGCTTTGACCTTTTAAAACAACACGTAGCCGATTACACCCCTGAGTGGGCTTATGGCAAAACCACCATTGACCCTGAGACCATCAGAAAAACAGCCAAAGAAATGGCCAATGCTTCGCCGTCAGTCATTGTACATCCCGGTAGGCACGTAACTTGGTATGGCGACGACACCCAGCGCTTACGTGCTGTAGCCATTTTAAATGCGCTCTTAGGCAGTTGGGGCAGAAGAGGCGGTTTCTACAATCCAGACTTTGTAGAATTGCCGTCTTATCCGCATCCGCCTTATCCCAAACCAAAAAAATCATGGCGAGATGCTTTCCCGGGTCAATACAATTTAGCGACCGAAATTCTCTCTAATGGCATTTGCGATGCGACCATGCCGTCGCCCAATAGGGAATGCGCTTTTAAAGGTTGGATTGTGAATGGTACGAATTTGATCCACACCATTCCTAACCAAAAGAAAACCTTAGAAGCCATACAGGAGTTGGAGCTCTTAGTAGTGATAGATACCATGCCAATGGAAATTACAGGCTATGCAGATATAGTTTTGCCTGAATGCACCTATTTAGAAAGATACGATGCCGTTCGCAATTCGCCACATCGTGATCCGTATTTGGCACTGAGAATGCCCGCAGTAGAACCTAAGTATAACACCAAACCCGATTGGTGGATAGCTAGAGAAATTGGTTTGAGATTGGGTTTGAAGGACTATTTCCCATACGAAAATATTGAGGAGATGCTCGATTGGCAACTGAAACAAGTAGGCACTTCCTTAGAAGAGATGCAAAAAGTCGGCGTGAAAAAGATGAAGCGCGCTTACGATGATCTCTACTACAGAGAGGGCGAAGATATAGAGTTCAATACCAATACGGGTAAGATTGAATTATACAGTACTGAAATGGCTGCAGAGGGTTTTGATCCTATGCCTGTTTTTACAGAACACGAGCAACCGCCTGCGGGTTTCTACCGATTGAACTATGGCAGAACACCAGTCCATACTTTTAGTAGAACGGCTAATAATCCCAACTTAACAGCCATTTATGATGAGAACGACCTTTGGGTAAACCCAAAAGTGGCCAAGCGCTGGGGCATAGAACATGGGCAAAAAGTTTGGCTCAAAAACCAAGATGGCGTAGTTTCTTCTTTCCCGATCAAAGTGCGGATAACAGAGCGCATCCGCTGGGACTCAGTGTATATGGTACACGGTTTCGGGCATGCTGACAAGCGATTATCAAGAGCTTTTGGAAAAGGTGCCAGCGATACAGAACTCATCACCAATGTAAAAACCGATCCCATTATGGGAGGCACAGGCATGAGAGAAAACTTCGTCACATTTTTAACTGAACAACCTAAACAAGAGGACGTACCATCATGAGATATGCCATGGCCATAGACACTAAAAAATGTGTGGGCTGCAGCGACTGTGTTGTAGCTTGCCAATTAGAAAATAAGGTACCTGTGGGTTACTGTCGAGAGTGGGTAGTGGAGTCCATCAGCGGTACTTATCCCAACTTAGAAATGGAA
>CAKZMZ010000422.1 GCA_937129345.1 uncultured Thalassovita sp.
TCGCCCGGATGGTGCTTTGTACCTCTTTGCCTAACTATGATGTTTCCCGCTTTGGCGTGTTGGCCACCAAAGATTTTTACACCTAAGCGTTTACTTTCCGATTCTCTTCCGTTTCTAGAACTACCTGCTCCTTTCTTGTGTGCCATAATTAAATTACTTTAAAATGTCTTCGATTAAAACTTTAGAAAATAATTGTCTGTGCCCATTCTTCACCTTATAACCTTTTCTCCTCTTCTTTTTGAACACAATCACTTTATCACCTTTAACGTGCTCAAGTATCTTTCCTTTGATTTTCGCACCTGATACAGTGGGAGTTCCTACATCTACTGCACCATCACTATCCACAAGCAAAACATTATCGAACTCAACAGATTCCCCTTCATCATTGCTTAACCTATGAGTATAGATATATTTGTCTTTTTCTACCTTAAATTGCTGTCCTGCTATTTCTACAATTGCGTACATCTTTGAATCTGAGTTTATTTTGAGGATGCAAAAATATAAGACTCTGTGCTTAATTACAACAAAACCTAAACATTATTGTAGCTTAAACTAATGTGGCAAAACTTAAGCGCTATTTGCCATAAAGCCATATTTATTAAAATAAAATTGAATTTTACAATAGCAGAAATCTACAATAGAGCACAATTCTAAAAAAAATCATTTTTTTTCTTTCTAAAGTTAAAAATTAAGCATTACAACATAAATCACTTAAAATCAAGCAAAAAGACCTGATAAAACGCTTTAAAAGCGCTTTTGCGCTTGTTTTTTTGTATTTTGAATTCTCTCCTTAATGCATATATTTGATATGTGCTTAGAAATGCTTGCATTAAACCAAATCTTTATATTTCAGGTATTACTAAATTTTTTTAAACATCATTTCGATGTTTATTTTTTTCGATTCTTCAAAATTTATTTCAAACATTTGGTGACTTATTAGTCGTATTGGGATGTATCCTTTACATGCTTGCGCATTGTGTTCTTGATATGGTTTTTATCTAGTATTTAAAATCGTATTTTTAGAGGTATGTTCCTATTTTATTAAGTTAAGTAGCGTTAAAGTGAAGTTGCATAAGTTACCCAAAGTGAAGAAGGGAAATATTAAGAAGGTAAAACTGCTTAAGAAAGACCCTTTCGGAAACATCATTCTTTTCAAGCGCCTATTGATAGGTGTGCTTGCCACATTTACTTATGGCAGGATCAACATTGTGAACAAGCTCAAGGTAGAGGGCACCGAGAACCTTATCGGTTTACCCGAAAAGAATGTGCTTTTCATTTCCAATCATCAAACCTATTACGCAGATGTAATAGCTTTGTACCATGTTTTCTGTAGTGTAAAATGGAAGTTCAGGAATACTGTGGGAATTCCCTTATACATGTTGATTCCCCGCGCAAACACCTATTATGTAGCAGCAGAAGAAACCATGAAAAACAGTGGATTGATTCCTAAAATTTTCTCTTATGCAGGTGCGGTTACTGTTAGGAGGTCTTGGCGCGCTCATGGCAAAAATGTACAGAGAGGCGCTGACCGCAAAGCACCGGAGAAAATTAAAAAAGCATTGGAACAAGGTTGGGTAGTGAATTTTCCGCAAGGAACTACCAGCCCTTACGCACCTATCAGGAAAGGTACGGCACACATCATTAAAGAATACAAACCAATAGTGGTACCCATCGTCATCGACGGTTTTAGAAGAGCATTTGACAAAAAAGGACTGTATTTTAAAAAAAGAGGTTCCACCTTGCAAGTTAAGTTCAAGCAACCGCTCAGGTTTACAGACAAAGATTCTCTTGAAGACATTACCGCTCAAATAGGTGATGCCATAGAGCAATTCCCCATCAAAAAAGATGAGGCCCCTGTGCAAACGTAGCCATTTCAACTTGTTCCAGAAATACTGCCGTTTCTCCTAAAATCATTCATGTTCGAAATATTTACATTTACAATCGTTTACAATTATTGATTGATGCTGCTTATTTAAGGAAACATTCAAATGGAAAAAAAATACAATGTACTTTATGTAGACGATGAGGAAAGCAACTTGAGGATTTTCAAAACTGCTTTTAGGAAACATTATAAAGTATTTACAGCCGCCACGGCAGAAGAAGGCTTACAAATCCTGACTCAGGAAGAAATTCATCTAATAGTAACGGATCAGCGTATGCCACAAATGACAGGCGTAGAGTTTCTTGCCAAAATCTTACCTGATTATCCGGATCCTGTAAGGATGATCCTTACCGGCTTTAGCGATGTACAGGCCATTATAGAGGCCATAAATTCTGGAAGGGTCAATAGGTACATTACTAAGCCTTGGAACAAAGATGACCTCAAACTCATTTTAGACGAGGCCTTGGTTTCTTTTGACCAGGAGAGAAACAAAAAAGCAAAAATAGCCATCTTAGAACAAGAAAAAAATCAGCTGGCCAATGAGGTGGACAGGCTTAAAAGCGAAATCATCTATAAAGATAAAATTATAGACGAACTAGAAGCCAAAATTGCCTAGTAGCTTATAAGCGCTGGTCCTGTAGGGCTTTTTAAGAGGCTTACTTTTTTTGATTTTCGTAGTAGCGGGTAGAGAAGGCCACTCCAAAGCTATCATCTATATCTATTCTGGGATACTGGTTTTTTACGGCCATTTTTATAAATGCCATATGATGTATGGCATGCTCGAGATTATAAGCCAGTTCCCTTAAAACACTCGACTGCATGTTACTAAGCTCCATATTACTTTCTGAGTAGGAGGCTACCAGCACGATAGAAAAATCTTTATCTAACTTATGTAAGCCTTCGCATAGCTCGGCAATCTTTTCAATAGAAACCTGCCTATCTTCCTCATAAAGCGTGTCATGATCTCTATTGTCATAATTGACGATTCCTGTGTAATAGCTATGGAGAAAAATGTCGTAGAATTCTAAGATATGCCTTGTGTGTTTGCCTATACTACTGCCGAGTAGTAACTGGCTTTTTTCAGCGTACTGTTTGTCGTTTAATTGTTCGATCAAATATTTAAGTTGTCTTAATACTTGTATAGAGGCATTTTTTATCTGCATACTTCTCAAATTGATATAATCCTATAAAATACACTCACCAGCACGTGAAAGCATATAAGAAATGAAACACTACACAGATGACAAGTAAAGCAAATTTATTGATAAATTTATTTTTGTAGATATGAGTACAAAAAAATCCTACTGAATTTTTTCAGTAGGATTTCTGAGCTCGGTACCATTTTTTCACTAATCTTTAAGCAAGTGCCTAGAAATCACGATCTTCTGTATCTCTGAAGTACCTTCATAAATTTGAGTTATCTTGGCATCTCGCATCAAGCGCTCTACGTGATACTCTTTCACAAAACCATAGCCCCCATGCACCTGAACTGCTTCAATAGTGGTTTTCATGGCTACTTCAGAAGCGTACAGCTTAGCCATGGCACTTTGCAACGAAAAGTCTTTTTTCTTGTCCTTTAATTGGGCGGCTTGCAAACAAAGCAAACGAGCAGCTTCTATATTGGTAGCCATCTCTGCCAACTTAAAAGATATACCCTGATGTTGACTAATTTCCTTACCAAAAGCCTTTCTTTCCTTAGAATATTTTACGGCCAGTTCGTAAGCACCTGAGGCTATGCCCAATGCTTGGGCTGCTATGCCTATTCTACCGCCGTTTAGTGTTTTCATGGCAATAGAAAACCCTTCACCATCTATACCCAATCTATTTTCTTTGGGAACCACCACGTCGGTAAAACCGAGCGAGTGCGTATCTGAACCCCTAATTCCCAACTTATCTTCTTTTTTACCTATAATAAAGCCCTCCTGCCCTTTTTCTACAATTAAGCAATTTATGCCTTTATGCCCTTTTTCTCTGTCTGTTTGGGCAAATACCAAATAAACCGACGCTGTTGAGCCGTTAGTGATCCAGTTTTTATTGCCATTGAGCAAATAGTAATCGCCTTTATCTTCTGCAGTGGTTCTTTGTGAAGTAGCATCACTGCCCGCTTCCGGTTCTGAAAGACAGAAAGCCCCCCAAATTTCGCCACTTGCCAATTTGGTCAGGTATTTTTGTTTTTGTTCCTCAGTACCGTATTTTTCTAGGCCCCAGCAAACCAAAGAGTTGTTTACAGACATACAAACCGAAGCTGAGGAATCGATTTTTGAAATTTCCTCCATTGCCAAAACATAAGACACGGTATCCATACCGCCACCGCTGTATTCGGGATCTACCATCATTCCCATAAAGCCCAATTCTCCCATCTGCTTTACCTGTTCCATAGGAAACTGCTGTTTCTCATCTCTCTCTATCACACCTGGCAAGAGTGCCGATTGGGCAAAATCTCTGGCAGCATCTCTCACGGCCAGTTGCTCTTCTGTAAATTCAAAATTCATTTGTATATGTTGTTTTAAATTAAGGTTCGATAAAAAATCGTAAAATTGTATGCGTGCATAACAAATTTACACAACTTTTCGTGCTTCTTCATATCATTTTCTAAAAAAATGGACGCAGCTAGCAAAGGCCTTCGCAGAATACGGAAATTATAGTAAATTGTAGCATATTCCACTTCAGTTTTGCATATTGGATTTTCAATGTGTTTGGTGTCCTTTTTATGGATTTCACTCCAATTTTTTTACTAATGCCCGATAGGTCTTATAAAATCAATGATGTCTTTATTTCTTACTCAAGAAGAGATTTAGATTTTGCCTTAAAGCTTTACAAAAGCTTAATGGATGAAGACCTAGAAGTGTGGTTCGACCAAGAAGACATTCCCCCCGCTGTTGATTTTCTACATGAAATAGAAAGCGGCATCAACCTTTCGCATAATTTTATCTTTATAATTTCGCCCGATTCGGTACTTTCTGAGTATTGCAGGAAAGAAATTGAACACGCCTTAGAGCAGGGCAAAAGAATCTTGCCGATTTTGTACAAAGAACCGCCATTGGGTTCTACCGACTTGCATCCAGAAATAAAAAAACTAAACTGGCTATTTTTTAGAGAAGGTTCAGAAGACTACAACAGCTCCCTGCTCAATTTACTGGACACGCTCGAGCAACATAAAGCTTACGTGGTTATGCATACCCAACTATTGAACAAGGCCATTTTTTGGAGCAGGAACCAAAAACGCGCAGAATATTTACTCATGGAAGAAGACCGCATTAATGCGGAAGCTTGGCTTAAGAAAAATTTTGGAAGCGACAAACCACCCTGCCAACCTACAGATTTACATTGTGAGTTTATCTGCGAAGGTGAGAAACATGCAAAACTAGGCATGACCGAAGCCTTTATTTGCCAAGCGCCTGAAGACCATGACATTGCCATAAATATCGCCAATAACTTGATGCGCAAGAGCTTTACCATTTGGATCAGAAATGAGGAAATGACCGAAGACGATGAACGCATCAAAAAAGTAATTAGGAATGGTATAGAGGAGGCCGATAATTTTATCTTTATTATCTCGCCTGACAGTGTTCATGCCGAGCGCCGCGTAGAGGAACTGGACTATGCGGTATCTCTCAATAAGCGCATCATCCCCTTGCTTGCAGAAGAAACAGAGATTTCAAGCATTCCTCAAAGCATCAGACATCTAAAACTGATTGATTTTAGTACTCCAAACAATAGCAATTACTACATCAATAAATTCAATACAGGTTTTAACCAACTCTTGGGCATACTTTATGAACACCAACACTACTACGAGCAGCATAAGTACCTTTTGGTACAGGCACTACACTGGCAAAGACAGAATGAAAACCCCGCTATACTGATCAAGGGGTTTCAGTACCAAAACGCACGCACTTGGTACTTACAAGGTATTAATAGAGAAAAAAATCCACCCACTGATCTACATGCCGCCTATTTAGATGCCTGTGAGAAAACCACCGGCCATGTTCAGAATGAAATCTTCATCTCTTTTGCCCGAAACGACAGTGATTTTGCCACAAGACTCAACAACGACTTGCAGATAAGTGGGCGCGTTACTTGGATGGAACAGAAATTTATTCCTTTAGGGGTAGACTACCAAGAAGAAACCTTTAAGGCCATTGAATCTTCTGACAACTTTCTATTGGTACTTTCTCCTTCTGCAGTAAATTCTCCTTACTGCAGAGATGAAACCGAGTACGCCCAAGCACTTGGCAAGAGGATCATTGTAGTAACGTATCTAGATGCCAATGAGCAACTTATCCTGTCTCATGACGCAGAATATACCAAAGTAAATTTCGAGTTTTTGAGCAATAGGTACGCAGAATGCTTTAGCAATTTACTGAGGGTCTTAGATGTAGATAGGCAATACATTAGGAGCCATAACAACCTAGCTCAAAAAGCACTTGAATGGGAACAGAAAGGCTTCGACAAAGATCTTTTACTTAGGGGTTCAGAACTTATTAATGCAAGCAATTGGTTGGCCGAGGCGAATGAAAAAAACAAAAAGCCCGCTCCCTCTGATCTTCAAACAAAACTGATCGAGAAGAGTGAAGAAGCCACACAAGACTACAGAAAACGTTACAAGAGGCGCATCAATAGACTTAGGATTTTGGTGGCTTTAATGGGGGTTTTAATGGTTAGTGTCGCATATTTTGCCTATCAGTCACGAAACTCTAAAATGTTGGCTGAACGACAGGAACAAAAGGCTTACAAGGCAAGAGAAATCGCGATAAAAAGACAAGAGGAACTGGAGAGACAAAAAACACATTTAGACTCGCTACAGATATTGCAAGACAAACTCAATGAGGAATTTAGAAAACCCGCTGACAATAGAAACGAGCGCTTGATCAGAGAACTTCTCAACATAAAAGATTCGCTTTCTCAACAACTCAACGAAACTGAAAATAACGAGCTAGAAGAGCAACTAGCCGAGATGGAAGAAAAGGAAAAAATGCTCGAATTCCATAACGGCTTAGCTGTTTTTAATAGGGATGGCAAATTTGGTTTTATAAACGAAGCCGAAGAAGCCGTAATAAGGCCTATTTACGATGCTGCAGGCAGGTTTAGCGAGGGCTTGGCAAGGGTAAGGAACGATGGGAAATGGGGCTACATTAACACCAATGGCGAATTGATCATAGATTTTCAGTTTGATTTGGCATCTAATTTTGAGGAAGGAACGGCCCGGGTTAGAAAATACGATGTATCGTATACCATTAACCAATTTAACACTTGCTTGAGCAACTGCGAAATGCTCAAAAAGAAAAGAATTATTGCAGAGGCTGCCTCCAAGTACCAAGACACAGGCGAAAAGGTCGTAGAGGGAAAGCTAGCCGTGATGAAAAACGATAAGTGGGGCTTTATCAATGAACTGGGAGAGATCATCATCAACTTTAAGTTTGATGCCGTAGAAAACTTTGATAACGGAGAAGCTAAAGTAGTTTACAATGGCAAAATGCAAACCATTGACCATAGAGGAGTTTGCTTAGAAAATTGTGGCGGCAATGACCTTAGTTTCCAAGCCATTGAGGGCAAAAATACTTTGAGAGATTTCCGTATCACGGTCTTTGAAATTACCAATGCAGATTATGCTGCTTTTTTAAACGCCATAGAAGCTGACAATAGAATGGCGCAGGCATGGATCAATTTAAACCCTAGCGGCAGCAAGGCCCAAGACCAAGGCATTGCACTTTCTAGCAATACCTTTTCGGTTAAGTTCGGGTACCAAGACAAACCTACAAGTTTTGTAAGTTACTACGGTGCCGAGGCCTATTGCCGTTGGGCAGGCGGCAGATTACCAACAGAACAGGAATGGGAATGGGCAGCTATTGGCGGTAAACAAAGCGAAAAACTTACCTACGGCAGTACCAACAATACCCGCGAAATTGTTTGGCTCAACGGCATTGAAAATTCCCTTACCAATGTAGATGATGAGCGCTTCTCAAAAAATCCACTTGGGTTGGCACATGTTGCGGGCAACGTTTGGGAGTGGTGCCAAGATGAAAATCCCTCTGCGGGCAACACAGCCATTATAAAAGGTGGAAGCGTGACCTCAGGCCCCAATCAGTTTAGACCTTCTTCAGGCAAGCGCATTTCTAAAAGCAGTTACGATGGCTACTATGGCTTTAGAATGGTAAGGCAATAAGCCAATATTGCAAGTAGCATTTGATGTTGATGCACCGAACATCAATCTGGCAAAATCAATAATTGTTGAACCAATTGATATGTAAACTTTATTTATAGTGGTAAGACCTCTGCAAACAAGCAACTTCTACAACAAGATTTAATGATTTACTGATTTTTGATCATTAACTTGGCACATTCACTTACATTGCAATTAATACACACAATTATTTACTACAAAGAAAGACCATGAGCAAGACGAAAGGAAGTTTGTGGTTGCTAAGTATCATCTTCTTTTGTTATTGGCTAACTGAAACTGAGCAACCCTTCAATTTTGAGGAACTACATACTTTAAAACCCACTAAAAAATCCTCTATACCTACCAAAAAATCGATTACAGTCAATGGGTTAAAGTACGATGGTCCAGAAAAATACGCTTATTTCCACCAAGCGATTAGAGCTGGAGTAACCGATTTTGAGAACTTGGACGATTCTCGCATTTATCCTACAGGTTACCAAAGAAAAGCTCTACAGGAAGCCAAGCGCAGTTACGATCCAAATCGTAGCAATAGAAGAATAAAATCTTTGAGTTTTGTTGAAAGAGGCCCCGTGAATGCTCCAGGTAGAACCCGAGCGCTTTTAATAGACCCTACAGATACCAGTAGCAATACATGGTTTGCCGGCTCTGTAAGTGGTGGCATCTGGAAAACAGAAAATGCTGGAGAACTATGGACAGAACTGACATCCGACCTACCCAATATCGCTTTTACTACCATGGCCATGCCCACGAGCAACCCAAACGTAATTTACGCAGGTACGGGCGAAGGCAGTTATGGGGGAATAGGCAGTGTTAATGGAAGCGGAATCTTTAAAACTACCGATGGCGGCAATTCTTGGCAACTGCTAGAAAGTACCGACAATGAAGATTTCATTAATGTAAGTAGAGTAATCGTTAATCCTGACAATGCCGATGAAGTAATTGCCTGTACGACCAATTACGCCTTTAGAAACTCTAGCAACAGGCGCTCTTTTATCTTTAAATCAACAAACGGAGGTCTTTCTTGGCAAAAAGTATTTACATCAACCACGGGCAATGATGTACAACATTTGGTACCAACGCCCGGCGACTTTTCAACGATTTATGCGTCCATAAATGGCTTAGGCATTTACAAGTCTACTGATTCAGGCAATACTTGGACAAAGAAATCTACCGGATTAGTTACCTCAGACCTGAACAGCTCCACAGGATTATTTGGCGGCAGCAACTCATTTGGCCGACTAGAAATAGCCGTATCTCCCAATAACACCAATATAGTTTATGTTTCCGTAGAGGGCAGCGCCTCACAAAACAACTCCGATCTGTACGTGTCTTTTGATGCAGCAGAAACATGGAATCTGGTAGTGGAGGAAAAAGACAGGGAAAACCCCGACTGGTTACGCGCTCAGGGCTGGTATGACAACACCATCGCCGTACATCCCTTTAAAGACAGCATAGTTTACGTAGGCGGCATAGACACTTGGAAAATGGAGCTGATAGCCCCAAAAGATACCAGCAGCAGACAAATCTTGGATTTCGACTTCAACAATATTGAATCTTTTGCTAGAATCGTTAATATTTTTTCTGACGAGGGCGAGCAATTAGACAGTGCGGATTTTATAGATATTGAAGTGCGATTTGGTGCAGGTCTTGGTCAAAAAGCGCACCGCTTTACGGTGCCAGCCGGTTCAACCTCAGGCGTGCCAAAAGAAGATTACTCCTACCAAGATTACATAGATGTTCCTTTCGAAGTTTGGGATGTAAACCGAAACAGGCAACTCATGGTATCTTTCAGAGACAATCTTAACAATGGTAGTTTTAGTTTGACCGATAATTTTAATACCAGTAGAGAGTACATCTACGTACATGCCGCACCATATTCAGAAGAACCCAACAATGATATTGCGCAGCAAGCCGGTCACGTTTTTAAAAATCTACACCTCATTTGGCTAAGCAATGCGCAAGATATCGCTTGGAACCCAAATAACTTGCCGACTGCAAGCATCAGACTAAATATTGATGATGTGGATTTGGTAACTTGGGAAAGAGGCTCTAAAAATATAGCAGACGTGTACAATGATAATTTTGGCCTCAACACCAACGTACATCCTGATCAGCACAATTTGATCATGATGAAGGGCCAAGGGGAAACTTTTAGGATTTTGAATGCCAACGATGGCGGCATCTACGTAACAGAGTACGACGAAAACCCCGGTGCCTTTGAAGGCACCTGGAAACAAGCTGGCATTACCTACAATACCACGCAGTTTTACGGTGTAGATAAAATGCGCGGGCAAGACCGTTACATCGGGGGCACACAAGACAATGGCACTTGGTTGTCAATAAATACTTCAGAAGATGCCTCAGCCCGATATTCAAGAATTATCGGGGGCGATGGCTTTGAAGCCGTTTGGCATTATGAAGACCCACAAAAAATAATCGGTGCGTCTCAATTTAACTTTTTTGTACGTTCGCTAGATGGTTGGCAAACTAGAGAGGCCGCAATGAGCGGCTTAGAAGATGATGGGCCTTTTGTTTCGCGTTTGGCAAATTCTAAGAGCGACCCCGACCGCTTATTTGCTGTAGGTGGCTCAGGCGTGTACAAATCAGATAACTTCGGCAAAAACTGGAAATCCATACCCATAACAAATAAATGGGGGTTTTGGAGCGGTAGCGATGTAGAAATATCTTTGGCCAATCCCCAAGTTGTGTGGGCAGGCGGCGGTATGAGTGCTGTACGTTCAATACATGTTTCTACAAATGGTGGCAATAACTTTAGCCCTACCAATAATTTCCCCCAAGAAATAGGAATTGCCACTGGCATGTATTCTCATCCTTTCTTAGACAGTACCGCCTATGTGCTTTTCTCAATTAATGAGCGTCCAAAAATTTTAAGAACCAATGATCTAGGCGAAAGCTGGGAAGACATCTCAGGGTTTTCGGCTGCGAGCAGTAGTACGGGTTTCCCAAATGTAGCAGTGTACAGTTTATTGGTTATGCCCTACGATACAAACATTATTTGGGCAGGTACAGAAATCGGCATTATCGAGTCGGTGGATAATGGGCAAACTTGGCAACTGTTAGAGAGTAATTTCCCTGCAGTATCTGTTTGGGACATGAAAGTGGTTGACGATCAAGTAGTAATAGCCACACACGGCAGAGGTATTTGGACGGTGACCATACCCCAACTTGCAGACGCTTGGAAACCCGAAGACGTCATTTTATCTCCACTGCTGCTAAGTGCGAGCCAAGGCATTGGGGCAGCGGGCATCAATCTGGATGTTGAATTGCGCTCACCGTACGATTCGGTTCAGATTATTGGAAACAACGAATTGCTCGCCACGATCAACGAAAACCTTGAAGAAGGGAGAGGTACAATTACCATAGAAAATGTTGGAACAGGTGCTATAACGCTTCGTTTGATTGGTTTCAAAGAAAA
>CAKZMZ010000423.1 GCA_937129345.1 uncultured Thalassovita sp.
TCAAAAACTTAGTGCTATACTGTATTTTAATTTTTATTTTATTTACATGGCAGAATAATAATACAGTATATTGAATATATTTCAATATTTTATTTTTACATGACAATTCTTAAAGTGTGTAAATGGAAGTGGTTGATTCCTTTATTTTTTCGAATAAAACCGCGAATATTACATAAGTCTTTTTTAAAAGAGGCCCGAAAATATTACATGATTAACAGTTCGAATAGCAAGCAAAACGCATCAATATGAAAAAGATAACTGGAACTATTTGTATTCTACTCCTATTGGCGCTAAGCCTCAATGCCAAAGATTTAGACAACAAAAGATTAATTACCGGCCAAGTGTTTAGCGAGGAAACAGACCTAGGTATACCTGGCGTGAGTGTAAAGGCAGAGGGACATGATTTGGGTGGTGTAACCAATGCAGAAGGTAAATTTGTATTGTTACTTCCTGAAAGCGCAGAGAAATTATCTTTTACAATGCATGGATATTACAAGGAGGAAATCTTTATAAATAACAGTACAAAGAAACTGCAAGTAGTGCTTACAGTAAAAGAAGATGCCCTACCATTGAGCAATAACAGAGTTGGAAATGCTTACAGCGGTACTGACAGTAATGAACTTTATGCATGTATTTGGGATGATATGGAGAAAGATAGCGACTGGGAAAATTTCATGTTATTGCTGATTGACGAAGGTTACGATAAAGTAGAGGACCAATGGCAAATGTATGTAGAAAACAGAGTGACCATTTATGTAGAAAATGCCAATAAGGAAGCCATTTCGAATGCTACGGTTTCATTACTTTCAAAAAAAGGCAAACTCCTTTGGAAAACCATCACAGACAAAGAAGGAAAAGCAGAAATGTGGCCCGACATATTTGAGATACAACGCTCTGACAAATATCGCGCAATAGTAGAATACAATGATCGCGAACAGCAATATAAGTCTATCAAAGCAGGTGGAGGTGTTTATCATTTAATATTTAAGGATAATCCTAAAAATGAAAACCTTGGAGCAGACATAGTTTTTACAGGTGTATTGAACAAATCTACCGCTTCAGATTTAAAGAAAATCAACCGTGATCTGAGAAAGTCAATCAATAAATTTCCTTTTGCCGATGAAACGCCACTATCTTCTGTATTTTACCAAGATGGCGACCCCAATGGTATAGACCAAGAATTTATAGAAACATTTGAATATGAGAATGAAGTGTCTTCAATTGATGCAGGCTACGAATATGCATTGGCAAGATTGGTTGAAATGTACGACTGGGCAACTGATAAAAGGGCTAGAATACTGTTTTGGGCAGTGGATGAGTTGCCTTCGGCTAAGTATTCTAATAAAACTCTGATGCATTCTACCATAAAACAAGCTGCAGCAAAAGGTATACAGATTGTTCCCATTGTTACTAAAAGTATAGACAAAGAAACTGAGTTTTTCTTAAGATTTGTAGCCAATGCTACTAATGGAGAATACATATTTTTAACCGAAAAGGAAAATACCAATTTTATCAAACCTAGTATGGGTAAGGTAAAAGCGAAGTCTTTTTCAGTCTTAATTGAAAATTATTTAGCAAAAGAAATAGGTTTAAATCAATTATAATTAGCGTAGTTTTTAAACAAACAGGCAGTAATGCCAATTTCAGTCGGGAGAGTTTACTCTTCCGGCTTTTTTTATGCCAAGTACAAGCAATATAGACATTAAGTCTTTAGCTTTTTTAAATACCTAGTTGTACAATGCTAAAATTTGCTCTTAAAACCAAACTGAATAAATAACCTAAATGAGAATTATAACGCCTAAAATTTCCTTAGCTAACTAAGTAATGTAGGATTAATGGCACCTACAAATTGTACGATAGTTTTTATCAACACTTATTTAAATAAAAGCGTGTCTAATAAAGCTGTTGGTACGATATTCTGTAAGTGCTCGAAATAATCTGCATTATAATCGAAAAGTTATTTTTTGATTCAATTCGTAATGTATCTTTAAAATTTACAATACGTTTCTATACTTTTTTAACTGATATAAAATTTTCAGGAATTTCTTTTTTGAAGAAAGATGTGGTTAAGTATTTCATTTTTTTACTTTCAATTGTCACTTAAAAAGTTGGGTTCTTAAATCGGCAACTTGCACATGAAAAAAAAGAATCTCAACCTAAGCAATCTCAAGATTCTCAAAGTGAATGAAGGTGTTTAGTGTCTTTTCCACTTATATACATGTAACTATTAAATTATGAATCATCAGTTTATATATATAATTGCAGCTATACTATTGGCAGGTTTAGGAATATATTATTTTATGTTTGAAAGGGACAATAATTGGTGGATTTTACTGATGGGTGGTGCAGTGTTCAATATGTTTTTAGCGTGGAACAGTAAAAAGCAAAGACATTAAACACTGCATTAATCTAATATTTTTTTGTATTACACAAACAAAATATCTACTAAAAGTGCTTACAGGCTTGTACATCTGCCATTGTTTAATGATATTCATACAAAGCTTTTAACCATATTAAGGCTTGGCATTGCATAAAGTTCAAAAAGATTTACCTATGGAAAAAACAGTTGAGCCAATAGATTTTAGTGGATTATGGGACATTTCTGATGGTAAAAAAAATACCCTAATAGACATTTTAAAATCTATAGAGAATGGTGTTAGGGAATATCCTGAAAAAATAAGTATGGCTTTCAGAAGTGGTGATGCAAAAGTACTGCGAGAAGTAACTCATAAAACCAAATCTTGCACGAATTACTTGTATCATAACGAACTGACCGCTTTATTACAACAAATAGAAAAGGCGGCTCTAGAAAAAAAATTAGACAGCTCAGTAAAAGAAAAGATAGCTAGGGTCAACTACATTGCAGAAAGCATTTTACCCGATTTAAATTTTCATTTAGAGCAGCTTAAAGAACTCTAAAGTTGGCTATTGTATATCCTTACATTTCCTGCATTATCGGTAATTTCTAATCTAAAACTACCTTTTAGTGGTACGTTTGGATTTTTTCTTTTAGACCAAATCAAATTTCTACGATAATCGTAGAGCATTAGCAACCATTCCCCGTCTATACTTGCCCTGTAATCTTTTATGCCCGACAAGCCGTCATCAATTCTACATACAATTTTATTGGAATCCCTTCTTAGCACTCTCAAACTTGGTTTTCTTTCATCTTGCAATAGCAAGAACTTACCAAAACTTCTTGTTGAGAAATTAATAGAATTGCCGTGCCACTCACCTCCTACAAAAGAGGGTCTATTCCTGCTATTTAGTCTGTATATCTTATAGGACCTATCTTGAAACTCTTGATCAGGTGTTAAAGTAAGGTCAACACTTCTAAAAAGAGGAATGCCCTCGCTACCGAAATGATAAATATTATCTTCCTTATTTAGTGTAAGGTAGAGTGTATCGCTAATAGCACCCTTGGGCACGTTTATGATGTAATCTTTATGGAAGAAAGTGGTCGAGGCGTAAGGCATAAAAGTGCTCACAAAATTTGTCTTGATCATTTGGGAACCATTCTCTACAGAATCGGGCAAGCCCAAGCGCAAGTCCCATAAAAAGTGATATTGTCCGTTGTATTGATAATCGGCCTCTTTTTCTATACTTTGCCCTTTTAGATAAAATGCACTTGTAGGAGCGTCGCCGGCAAAACTGTATAAGTTTTCGATGGTGGTTTTATTATCGTGTTTGGCCGCCGGGTAGGCGGGCACTGTTTTAAGCGGCGCTCCCTCTATCTGCAAGGTTATTATCGAATGATTTTCGTAAGTATCATATAAATGGATATTCAATTGATACAACCCTGAATCTGGCACTACAAAAAAACCATTGGAGGGGCTATCTTCATAAAATGGCAAGCGATTACCATCTACCTTGTAACACCTCTGAAAGCGTCTATTTTTTTCTTGCCAAACCTTATAATTTGCAAACAGGTGTATCATTCGCGTTACCTCAAAGGGGATCAAGTCTATTTCGTGCCTATAGAGCTCTCTACCGTTCACCTCCATAACCACTTTGCTAATGCCATAGGTATTGCTAGTCATGTTGGCCCTGTCAACTCCTTGAAATTCCACCCCTATTGTACCATGGGCTTTTATGGTAGTATTGTTTCTGTATACCCTACCACTTCTGTATAGTGGCAACTCTATTCTGCCAAACGTGCCGTTTAATCTGCTATTTTCTCCCCTTGTTACCAGCGCAACCCTACTAGCCACCGGCGCAATATTATCTCTAATTTCGTCAAAATCGAACTTTAATGGGTTGAGTACGGCGTCATTGGGTTGCCTAATCTCGAAATGTAAGTGTGGGCCTGCAGAACTGCCTGTATTTCCGCCATAAGCAATGATATCTCCTTTGTTGAACTTAAACTTATTTTTAGGAGGATACACATCAATTTCATTTTTTTCCAATTGATAATGCCGTTCTAACGCATATGCCTCAATGGCCTCGTCAAATTTTTCTAAGTGCCCATAGAGAGATTTGGTGCCGTCATCATGCTGCAGGTACAAAGCCTTGCCATAACCTCTTGGCGAAACCCTTACCCTGTAAATATAACCATCAGCTGTTGCATAAACGGGCATACCTATCATTCCTTCTGTTTTGATGTCTAACCCTGCATGAAAATGCCCCGGCCTTAGCTCCCCCATGTTTCCCGATAAAAAATTCTGCCTATTTGGTTTTATAGGGAAAAGGTATTTACCACCCCCGTTTTTATCATAGCCTTTTTGATCCATTAGGGGTTGACCTATTAATACGTTGGCAAAAAGAAAAGACAGTAAAAAAATAACCGAAGGTTTATAATTCTCAGCTCTATAATGGAATTTCATCAAAAAAATTTAGGTTAAAAAGATGATTGTTTGCTCGGTCTTACCTTTTTTATCTAAAAGTATAATTAATCGGTAATGAAGAAGATGCGGTTTCAGATTTCAAAGATTTTGAATTCTATTTGCAATGCAAACTTATTTTTTAATTTTATTTCGAATTACTTTGTACTTTACTATCACTTGTTTTTTAATAGCCTGCAACCAAATAATTTATGACGACACCTATTTTCCGTAATTTCCTTTTAGTAGAAGTTCCTCAACTCATTAAAAACCTCAAACCGGACGCAAAACCAGCTTTTGGTGTAATGACTCCTCAACATATGGTAGAGCATCTAATTTATGTTACCAAGGTTACCATGAAAAGATACGGTAAGCCAAATCCAAAAATGGAGCAACATCACTTAGGTATGAAGAAATTCATTGAAAGTGATAGGGATTTTCCTAGAAATGTTACGCCTGTAAATGTTAGTCCGCAACTCAAACCGCTCAAGTATGAAAATTTAGAAACGGGCATAGCTGAACTGCCCAAGACCATTCAAGGTTTTTATGAACTTTATGAGCAAAACCCAGATTTTAAATGCTACAACGATCACATGGGCGAACTTGATTTTAAGCTATGCGAAAGACTGCATTTCAAACATTTTAAGCATCATTTTTTACAGTTTGCCCTAATAGAAAACGATACAAACCACCCTGCATAAAAGCGGTTTTTAATTGCATGCAACCAAATAATCAGATAAGAATTAACCTAGAATTTTTTATGTATAGCGCAAAATATGTTTTTTGCCTCATTATTTTGTGCTTTACATCGGTAAACGCATACAGCCAACCCGTACCTGCTGAAGAAGAAAACATTCCTTATTTGGTAACCTTTGGCAAAGATGCAAAAAACGGTTACGGTGACAACGACCACCAACAAGTCTTCTTCTTAATTGTACCCAATACTTATACAAAAGCTTTTTTTATTAGAGTATTCGATCCAGATATTGGTGGGCAGCACGATGAAAACATCGGTCAGTTCAATACCACTACCAATTTTAGTGTTTACGGTGGCAAAGGCAACTATTCTGAAAGGAATACTATAATTGCACCTCTACAATCGGGTACCTTACTTTCTTCGAATAATTTTAGCTATAATGCTGCTATTGATGGCCAATGGTATGGCTTAGGCCCTTTTGATCCCTCTCAAGGCGAATGGATCGCTGATCTCGGCGGTAGGATATTTAAAGTAGTATGCACAGGAATTAGCGGTGACGATGGCAACCTTTTTAGGTATTTCATAAGTACTGAGCCCAACCGAAATGTGGCCATAGAAGGTGCCAATACATTTACCTATGAGTACACTTTTAGGCTGCCTTCAAATAGTAACGAAGTAGTACACATCTACCCTTACATAGATAAAAATGTAATTTCAGTAAAGCAATTCAACTTCGATTTTGATCAAGATGGTAGCATACAGATTATTTCTGCAAGTAAAAATGGAGAGCAGGTTGCCGTTTCGGGCAATGCTAATTGGCAGAGCAGCGTACACCAAATCACAGAAGCAGAGCAGAACAAGTCTTTGGATATCAGATTTATAAAACCTACGACAAATGCCATAGAAAACAACAATATTGGTTTTTACATTACCAACCAATATGGCGAACTATTGCCATTTTACACAGTACCAATTGGAGGTATTCCCAGATATCAGTACGACATATCTATAAAGCGAATTATTAGAAACAGATAGTACAGATAATGAACACTTAAAACAAAAAGCCCACTGCAAATGCAATGGGCTCCCTGTCATAAACCTACTTTTTTCTTCTACTTTGTAACCAGCACAAGAAAATTTCCGTTTGTCCAGAATTTTTCTTTTTCAATGATTTTGAGCTCAGAGATTTCACCTTTATTAATTTGATATGAGCCATTAGCATGATTGGTGAGCATGTACTCAAGCACACCCGGTATATTAATAGAATTTAAACTATCGGTTTCTATCTGAACAAAACGTTCCATTTCTTCTCTACCAAAGTTTTCCACTTCTTTATAAGACCAAGAAGTATCTTTACTTATGATTCCATCTGCTACCAATTCATCTTCTGTTCCCCAAATAATGTAACCATAAGAATTCAACCCTGCATTGAGTGACTCGTATTCGTTTACATAAGCGGCTAGTTCGCTCCCTACTTTTCCTCTCTGCTCATTTTCTGAAACTTGCCCCTCTTGTGCTACTTGTAAATGCTGATAGTTCTTTACCAAACTATTTTGCGCATGACCAATTTGCGTAATCGCCAAATAAAAAAGGGTAGATAATAGGATTGTTTTCATTATTCATGATATTGTTTGGTTTTATTAACTATCAAAACAGTGCCAGCACTCAAAAAGGCCTTAAAAAGCAAAAATCCCTTATACAAGCCAAATCAAAGCGTTTAATAGTCCAACAAAATGGGGAAATTCTCTACAAAAAAGACATGAAGGTGAAAAATCACCCATGAAATATGACTGTAGTCATGTGCATTGAAGAATACCTTCTTTTTATTTGGAGGATATTACTGATATGAAACTGAACTAACAGCCAACCTAATGCACGCTTCAACTAAGTTTAAGTTATTGGCATTCAATCTTTTATACATTATTACTTTAAAAAATGAATAAAAAGAGGATAATTATCGTAGGAGGACTATCCGCGGGACCATCAGCAGCTGCAAAAGCAAGAAGAACCAACCCTGACTGTGAAATAATTTTATTTGAGAAAACCGGTAACATAAGTACAGCAACATGCGGTATACCCTACGCTCTAGCCAACGAAACTGACGACAGCGACAAATTGAACATAGTCGATGCGACATTACTCAAAGACAGATTTGATATAGATGTATATCTGCATGAATCTGTAATAGATATAGATCCTGAAGCCCACAATATCATTACCAATAAGGGCAGTAAATACACTTATGATAAATTGGTATTTGCGACCGGTGCTTCTGCCTACACTCCACCTATAGATGGTCTAGAAACTTTCTCGCATTGGTCGCATTGTAAATCTATCACCGATTTAAAGAAAATTTATAAAGAAGGTGTATTTAGCAAAGCTGAGCACATTACTGTATTGGGCTCAGGCCTTATAGGCATAGAAGTAGCCGAAAATCTTAAAAAAACAGGCAAGAAAGTTACGGTTATAGAACTACAAAAAAATGTATTGCCTATTTGGGAAGAGAAATTTAGTATCATGGCCAACGGTGTTTTAAAAGCCAATGGCATAGAAATAAAAACAGATTCTAAGCTAGAAAAAATAGATGCTGAAAACCGAACTTTTTACTTAAGCGATGGCAGCAGTTTTAAATCTGATTACTTGCTAATTGCCGTAGGGCTAAAGCCAAACACAGAGCTTTTATTAGCCGAAGGTGCAGAACATCTGAAAAACGGTGCGCTTATAGTAAATGAACAAATGGAGACGAGCCTACCCGATATTTATGCTGCAGGTGATTGCGCGAGCATCAAAAATCTAATTACCAAAAAGCACGGGTATTTTCCTATGGGTACACATTCTAATAAAGGGGGCAGAGTCGCTGGTGCTAATGCAGCAGGAGCTTCGTACACTTTTAAAGGAGCATACAATACCACGATTGTAAAGATATTTGATTACACGCTTGCTAGAACAGGCTTTAATGCCAACATGTTAAAGTCTGAGCACATCGACTACGAATCGGTTTTCTTTACTACTACTGCCATTCCTTCATTTTATGAAGACCCTACCGACCTTTTTGTGGAAATTTATTTTGAAAAAAATACCAAAAAGGTAATAGGCGCTGAAATTTTTGGCGAAAAAGGTGTTGACAAACGAATAGATGTGTTAAGCACAGCCATATATGCAGGGCTTACCACACATGATCTAGAAAACCTTGATTTAGCCTATGCACCACCTTATTCTCCTGCAAAAGATGCCGTAATCACTGCAGGTTTTATAGGAGAAAGAGAAGAGGATGAAAACATCCAAACCATTTCTCCAGCTTATTTAAACAGCATTATAAAAGCAGGCACCCTTAACGGTACGGCCTTATTAGATATCAGGAACCGCGATGAAGTCTTGAAATCTGGTATGATCACAGGCGCATCTAACCAACCTTTGGAGGCCTTGCTAAAAAAAGCAGATTTGCTAAATAGAAACGAAGAAGTTATTGTTTACTGCCAAAGAGGTGCCAGGGGTTATGTGGCCACCTTGGCCTTAAAGGCCCGAGGGTTCACCAAAATAAAAAACCTAGCCGGAGGTTTTGCAGCTTGGAGTGCCATGAAATATTCCATAGAGATAATTACCAAACCCTCTAAAAACGGACACAGTAAGGCGAACAAAAACGTAAAAGATACCAATGGGGAAATACTGGGAATTTAGGCCCGTTTTTCAAAAAACTGGCTATTTGATGCATCTTCCACCATTTTTTCTGCAAGCTCTTTACCCAAATAGTTGTCTATCAGATAATGCGCTAAATATAGTAATGGCGTAAGTGCTATGGCTATAAAAAATTTGTAGATGTAATTGATGATACCCACAGAGACCACTTGAGTAAGGCTCCAATTTCCAAAAATGTAAAAGGCCACGCCCAATACCACAAAGCTGTCAATAAATTGAGAAACCAAGGTAGAACCCGTTGCCCGCAACCAAATCTTTGAACTACCTGTAAATTTTCTCAACCACTGGAAGGTGAAAACATCTACCAACTGACCTAGTAAAAAAGCAGTTAATGAACCAATGATAATACCCAAACCTTGCCTAAAAATAGTAGAGAATGCAGTATTAATGTTAAATGAGTTGCCATCTGGATCTGTTTTGTTTACTTCTAACCAAAAAGATGCAGGCGGCAAGTCGGTAACCACCCAAATCACTACAAATACGTAAGCAATTAAGCCTGCCGTTAAAAAAGAAATCCTCCTCACCCCCACTTTACCAAAATACTCATTGATTACATCCGTGGTAATAAAGACCACAGGCCAAATCATAACCCCAGCAGTAAGATTAAAGTCTAAAATAAAATCATCTAATAGATGAATCTGCGCCGGTGCTATGCCGATCAATGCTTCAAGGGAAAAGATTTTAACGCCTACCACTTCGGCAACTATGGCATTGGTCAAAAAAATACCGCTTAATACTATAAAAAGATTGGTTCTTTTATCTTTTACAAATCCTAGTGATGTATGACTCTCCAAGTTTTAAATTTTCAGCGATTAAAATTTAATTTATACCAGCATATGACTGTTTCTTACTGCCATATATTACATTTAAGCGATGGCCAGATTTAATGCTGGTTTTGCCGCAAAAGTAGATAAATAGAGGGGCTTTCAAAAATCAACCATATAATAGGTTTTTGCAGGCCCACAACAACTTACATTGAGTGATTTCTGCTAAGTTTTGCCTTGATAAAAATCATATGAAGCCACTCACCCTGAACATATATTTAAGAGACAAAATTACTAATGCACACACTTAACCGATAACATAATGAACCAGTTTAAACGAATACTCGTACCCACAGATTTCTCTAAAGAAGCCAATAATGCCTTATCAGTCGCGGTAGAAATTGCAGAAAGAACCAATGCCGAAATCACCTTACTTCATATAGTAGACATTCCGGTAGTAGGCCACTACGATAGCCTAGATATTATGGGCAATACCTATAATGACTCAGATGATCCCGCTTTTTATAAGCAGTACATGGCACAGCTTATGCGCAAGACCAAATCTCGGATGCAAAAGCTTAAAGAAAAATACAGTAAATTGAATATAAAAGAACATGTGGTGTTTGACTCTTTCCAAAAGCACATGGCAGATTTTGTGATTAAAGATGAAACGGACCTGATTGTAATCGGTTCTAAAGGCGCTAGTGGATTGGATGAGGTATTGGTTGGCTCAAATACGGAACGGGTGATCAGAACTTCTAGAGTACCGGTACTTACAGTTAAAAATTACGCTGAAAACTTTGATCCAAGAAAAATCGTCTTTGCTTCTGATTTTAGAAAAATCTCAGAAAAAGTGGTTACTGCACTTAAAGATATTCAAACTGTTTTTATGGCCAAACTGATATTTGTGAAAATTATCACACCAAATACTTTCGAAACCACACCAGATACCATTAAATTGATTGAGAACTTTGCTCAAACGTACAACTTTGAGGACTACGAAGCCAAACTTTTTAATTACTACACAGAAGAAGAGGGCATTAGAGCCTTTGGGCAACAAGAAAATGCCGATATACTCGCTATGACCACTCATGGTAGAAAAGGCTTTTCTCACTTGCTTTTCGGTAGCATAGCAGAAGAGGTGGCCAACCATGCCGCTTTGCCGGTATTAACATTTAATCAGCATTTTCTTAAATAAGATGAAGCAAAAAAGAGTTGAATAAATACTTGATTTACCAATCAAAATATACAACCTAACACTTAGCCATCCTAGCAATTGCTGGGGTGGCATTTTTTTTAGAGGTACAGCATTACAGTACCTTTGCTATTAGCTTTATTCTTGCTCACGATCATAGTAAAGTTTAGTTAAGCTTAGTTTTATTGAAGGATTTCTGGGGTAGTCTCGATTACGAACCAACTTTAACTAAAGCAATTCTATAAAAATTAAGGGGCTTCCATCCTGCCCTGAATCCTTCTAAATTATACAAAATCCGCTCATCAACTTTTTGCGAAATATCCATAAATTCTGTGACATGTTCTGCCTACATTCCGTAGAGAATAATGGATTTTGAAATCATTCATTTTAAGGTTTTAACCGAATTAAACTCTTGCATGACAAAAATTAATAGCGATGATCAATAACAATTTACTCAAGTTCTTCAGAAGAAGAAAAGCCAAACAACTGAATACAGTAAACAGCTATTTCATTGGATTTGAAAACTCCATTCGAAAATATGAGAACCAATTGATCGAGGAGGAAATCAACAAAATTTCTGTAGGTATGAAATGATTCTTCCTCTTACTTTTCCTAATCCCATTCAGTTTTCCTCAGACTACCAACTCATTTTGCCTGAAACAAGGCAAGTAAATACTGTAATAAAATCTATTTTGCAATGTGTCAGATTAAACTTTACTTATTTTTTACCTGCTTATTTTTTTTAGAAGCACAAACTTTTGCCCAAGAGAGCCACACCATTAGCGGATACGTTAAAGACAAAGGCACGGGAGAAGAATTACTCGGCGTAACCATTTACGTAGACGAGATAAAAAACGGAGTGGTGAGCAACCACTACGGTTTCTACTCTATTACCCTACCTAAAGGCCAATATCATATCACTTTAAGTTTTATAGGCTATGAGACAAAAAAGGAAGTAATTGATTTAGAACAAGATAAGTCAATCAATTTTACCTTGGCTGAGAGCACTACCGAACTAGAAGAAGTTGTTGTTGAGGCCGAAGAGGAAAACCATCATGTCACCAACCTTTCAATCGGAAAGTCAGAAATCAATATTGCCCAGGTAAAAAACCTGCCGGCACTTTTTGGAGAGCCCGATATTATAAAAGCCGTGCAAATGCAGCCCGGAGTGCTCACTGCGGGCGAAGGTACCTCTGCCTTTTTTGTGCGAGGCGGAAGCGCAGACCAAAACATGATTTTGCTAGACGAAGCACCTGTTTATGACCCTTCTCACTTTTTCGGATTATTTTCTGTTTTTAATGCAGATGTGATCAAAAGTTCTGAGCTATACCGAGGCGGTATTCCCGCAAGGTTTGGCGGCAGGCTTTCTTCTTTGTTAGATGTTCGCACTAAAGATGGCAACACAAATCGACTTTCGGGTACGGGCTCAATAGGACTCTTAGCAAGTAAATTCATGCTAGAAGGACCCATTGCCAGAGATAAAAGTTCTTTTATTGTTTCTGCAAGGCGTTCTTATGCAGATGTAGTAGCCAAAGCAGTTGGCGACGACATTCCTGTTTATTTTTATGATATAAACGCTAAAGTAAATTGGAAACCCAACAATAAGAACCGCTTTTTCTTGGCGGCCTATTTAGGTAGGGATGTGATCAACTTTGATGACGGCGGCATTGGTTGGGGCAACCAAACCACCACTTTTAGATGGAACCATCTTTTTAATGAAAGGCTCTTTTCAAACACCACCTTTGCCTTTAGCAATTTCGACTACAAAATTTTCTTGGATGATGATACACAGGGTTTTGAATGGGAAGCAAGCATGCAAGAAGCCACCGCCAAAAAAGACCTTACCTATTTTCTAAACCCAAGCAACGAAATCAGCTTTGGAGCCTCGGCCACTTACCGCAGGTTCTCACCAGGCAGAATTACCCCCAAAGGAGAAAGATCCATTTTCGCGCCGGTACAGCTTACCAAAATGCACGCCATGGAGTATGCGCTCTACTTGGGCAATACCCAAAAAATCTCAGAAAGGCTAGGTTTAGAATATGGGATTAGGTATTCCATTTTTCAGCATGTAGGTGAGGAATCGGTCAATATTTATGAAGACCCTACCGACAATGTGAACATCAACATAGTTGATGTGAAGGATTACGGTAAGTTTGAACCCATAAAAACATACCACAATCTAGAACCCAGATTTTCTGCCAGATACACGCTCAATGAAGAAAGCTCACTAAAAACTTCTTACCAACGCATGGTACAGAATGTCCATTTAATCGCAAACTCGACCGTTCCCATTCCTTTTAATACTTGGGCGCCAAGCAGTTTGTATCTAGAACCTCAAAAAGCGGATCAAGTAGCCTTAGGTTATTTCAGAAATTTCGAGAACAATGCTTACGAGTTTTCTGTGGAGGCCTACTACAAAGACATGCGTCAAGTAACCGATTTTGCAGACAATGCACAGATTTTCTTTAATGAACATTTGGTAACAGAATACAGACAGGGCACTTCTGAGTCTTATGGCTTAGAGTTTAACTTAAAGAAAAACGAAGGTAGACTTACCGGTTTTTTGAGTTATACCCTCTCTAAAACTACGAGGGATATACCGGGTGTAAATGGCGGTAAAACCTTCTTATCTAACCACGATAGAAGAAACGCTTTCAATTTGGCCGCTACTTATCAATTATCTGAATACTACACTTTAGGAGGAAACTTTGTGTACTACACAGGCAGACCCATAACCCTACCTACAGGCCGCTATACTTACGATGGTTACAACATAGACCAAATCTCAGAAAGGAATGGCTATAAATTGCCAGACTTTCACAGATTGGATATCTCAATTACAAAAGAAAGTAAAAAGAACAAGGCAAGAAGGTGGAAAACCTCTCAAAGCTTCGGCATTTATAATCTTTACAACAGAAGAAACCCTTTTACCATTTACTCAAGAACCAGACAAGACGAAGAGGGAGAGATCATTGGCGATGGCAGTGAAAAAGAACTTAGAATGGTTTCCCTCTTCCCTATCATGATTTCTTATGCTTGGAGAATTAGCTTTTAAAAAATACGATTATGCTTAAACACATCATATATTCAGTATTAGTCAGTTTAATAATGGTTTCTTGTGGAAATCTAGAACAAACCATTACACCAGACTTAAGGCAAACCACTCCTAAAGTGGTTGTTGAAGGGCTCATTACCAACGATCCTGAAAAACTCCAAACCATAAAACTCAGTCGATCAACGGGATATTACACCACTGGACAGACCGAAGCCATCAGCAATGCTTCGGTTAGCGTAGAAGATGATCTGGGCAACCTTTATGAGTTTAGCGAATCTTTAGAAAATTCTGGCACATACACTGCATCTTTCGTAGGAGAAGTGGGCAGAACTTACCATATGGATGTAATTGTAGATGGCCAATTATATGAAGCATCGGAAAGCATGTTTAGGGTCTCTAGTTTTGACAGCCTGACTTGGATCATTGATGAGGAAGAAAAACTAGAATTAGAAGATGAGGATGATACCAGCGGCGAGTATTATGATGTACTCATGTACGTAAAAGAACCTCCTGAAACCCAAGACTATTACCGTTTTAAATTTTATACTAATGGCCAAGAAGACACTAACGATTATCAAGAAGTCTATTTTTCAGATGATATCTTACTTAGCGAAGCTATAGATGGCTTAGAATCTGTAAAATATTACGCCATCGACGATTCAGTAACCATAGAAG
>CAKZMZ010000424.1 GCA_937129345.1 uncultured Thalassovita sp.
TTCTATTCTTAATTATAGGCTTTGCCATAAAATTACCCGCCGTACCTGTGCACACTTGGCTACCCGATGCACACGTAGAAGCCCCTACATGCATCTCGGTAATACTTGCAGGTATCCTGCTCAAGATTGGAGGCTACGGCATGCTGCGCATTGCTTACAGCATTTTCCCCGAAGGTGCGATACATTATGCTTGGTGGTTGGGCCTGGCAGGTGTTATTGCCATTATTTATGCAGGCTTTGTCGCCTTGGGCACACACAATCTCAAAAAACTAATAGCCTACTCATCTGTGTCGCACATGGGTTTCGTGTTATTGGGTATAGCTTCACTCACAGCAGAGGGAATTAATGGCGCTATATTTCAAATGTTTAGCCATGGAATTATTTCGGCTATGCTTTTTTTAGTTGCAGGAGTAATTTACCTAAGAAGCCAAGATTTGCGCATCGAAAACTACAGGGGCATCATTAATAAAATGCCAGTTTACAGCGCGTTGGTCATCGTAGCATTTTTTGCGTCTATGGGCTTGCCCGGTTTCTCAGGTTTCATTGCAGAACTTTTTGTCTTTTTGGGCGCTTTTAAATCTCAATCTACCAACCAATTGCTACCTGCATGGATGGCCATTTCCGCCACACTAGGGCTCGTTTTAGGGGCCGCCTATTATCTATGGACACTGCAAAGAATGTTTTTTGGGAAATATTGGACCGCCAATAAAGGCTCAAACATGCCAGACCTAAATAGCAGAGAATTATTGATGCTACTACCATTGGCCATAATTAGTTTGCTCTTAGGTATTTTTCCAAATCTTTTGCTCCAATATTTTGAGCCGGGGGTGGCCTACTTTGTAGATTTTGTACTAGAAACAGGCCGGCTTAACTTAGAAACCTTTGGCCAAAATATTCCTTAAAAAGCAAGTATGGACAAAACAATCGTCGATATACTACAACAGGCAGGCTTGCTCATTGCTGAGTTATGGTTGCTTATATTGGCCGTTGCTGTACTACTGCTCGATGTTTTTAGCAAAAGAAAAAGAGGATACCTTACCAATGCCCTTGCAATAGCTGGCATAATCATAAATTTCTATTTCATTTATACTACTAGCCAAAAATATCCAATCGCAGATCAGGCAACATTTTATTTTTTCGATAGCCTAGCCGTGTACCGATACACGTATTTATTTCAATTCCTATTTAATACCAGTGCGTTACTTTGTTTGTGCTTGGGCATGTTTGGTAGAGACAACAAAAACGTAAGGCGCGGCGAATACCTTGCTTTGATCATTTTTATGCTGCTAGGCCTTCATTTACTGGCCAAACCCGCCAATTTCTTGATATTGTACCTCGCCATTGAACTCATCTCCTTCTCTGCATACATGCTCACTTATTTTAATTTAAATAAATGGGGTACAGAAGGAAGTCTCAAATACTTACTATTTGGAGCATTTTCTACAGCTTGCATGCTCTATGGCATCTCACTACTTTATGCATTTACAGGAAGTATAGATTTAGAGGCACTCCAACAAATCGTCATGCAAACAGATCAAGTAGCTTCTTTACTTATCGTAGGCCTTATTTTGGTAGGCTTGGTTTTTAAACTAGCGGCATTCCCTTTTCAAGGTTGGGCACCGGATACTTACGAAGTTGCACCCACTCCTTTTGTGGCCTTCCTTTCAGTGGCTCCAAAAATTGGTGCTGTTTTCATTATTACACTAATTTGGCAACAATTAGATGCCATTAACACCAGTAGCCAATTTTTATATTACCTCTTAAGTTTTATCACCTTAGGAAGTATCTTATTTGGCAACCTAGGGGCATTGTGGCAAAAAAAAGCGAAAAGGCTTTTGGCCTACTCTTCCATTGCCCACACAGGCTTTTTATTACTTCCTCTTTTCAACAATTCTACAAACAGCATGGAACCCTTGCTGTTTTATGCATTCATTTTTATGATCATGAATACGGCCGCGTTTGCATGGGTATACTTTATGGAAGTTAGACTCAAATCAGATAAAATTGATGCACTTAGCGGATGTGGCAAGGTTCAGCCCTTTGTTTCGGTACTTTTGTTGGTAATTATGATCTCACTAACAGGACTGCCAATAACTGCTGGCTTTACCGCAAAGCTTTTTGTTTTTTCGGAGTTGTGGCAAAGTATAAGCACAACCAATACACTCGCCTCCATTGTATTTATTGCCGGACTCATTAATGTGTTGATCGCACTTTATTACTATTTAAAGTTTCCTTATACAGCCTTTTTCAAAAACCCACCTGTTACCACCCTCCCTTTTGTTTTAAATGTAAGACAGGCCAGTTTTATCTTAGTAATGACCATACCACTCATAGTTTTCTTTTTCAAGCCAGATTGGCTGCTCGTACTAATAGAAAGCCTCAGTTAGTTGCCAAAATTATCTCATAATTAATTCGACCTTTTACTTAATGAATCGGCATTACTACCGTTACTGATGTAATACATTGCTTATTTTTTAAACTATTAGATACTTATCTCAAAAAGCAGTTTGTAAAACTCCAGTATACATCAAAACACACAACTAGATACTTCTTAAAAATCAATAATTTTTTGTAATGAGAAAGTTTATATTTTTTGAATTGAACGAGGTACCTTTCACGGTAATAGACCACTTTTGTAAAAACAATCCCCAATCTGCACTTGCGCAATTCTTGCCAAAATGCATGCAAATAGAAACTGTTGCTGAAGATAAAGGCGAACTTTCGCCTTGGAAAACCTGGCCAACAGTACACAGAGGCGTTACCAATACACAACATAAAATCCACGATTTTGGAGAAGATCTTAGCAAGGTAGATCAGCAATATCCGCCATTATGGAAAATTTTAGCTGAAAATGGTAAGAAACCAGGGGTTTTTGCTTCTATGCATACTTATCCAATGCCCGAAAATTACCAAGATTACTCTTTTTTTATTCCCGATCCTTTTGCCGGTGACAGCCATTCGCATCCAAAAAATATAGAGCCCTTTCAAAAATTCAATCTAGCCATGTCTAGAAAATCGGGTAGAAACGTAGACACTGGCATCGATGTGAAGGCTGCCTCTGCCCTGGCCGTAAGTTTACCAACATTGGGTATACAAGCCAAGACCTTGGCCAGTATTGCCAATCAACTCATTTCTGAACGCATAGAAACCTGGAAAAAAAATAGACGCCGTGTTTTTCAATCGGTGCTTGCGTTTGATATATATCTAAAACTTATACAGAGGAAAAAGCCTGTTTTCTCTACTTTTTTCTCTAACCATGTGGCCTCTACCATGCATAGGTATTGGGCCGCTACTTTTCCGGAACACTACGATACCTACAATTTAAGTGATGAATGGAAGAATAGATTTGCTGGAGAAATTGAATATGCCATGCAGCATTTCGATGCCTTTTTTGCACAGCTCATCAAGTTCGCTGATAAAAATCCAGAATATAAAATCGCAATTGCCAGCAGTATGGGCCAAGAGGCGACCAAAGCAGAGCAATTGAGCACAGAACTATATTGCAAGAACTTAGATAAATTTTTAAAAACTTTCGGGCTGGAAGAAACCCAATGGGAAATCAAACCTGCCATGCACCCACAATATAATTTTTTAGTTGAAAATGAAGCCTTGGCCGAGCAACTAGATTTAAGCTTAAAGCAGGTAATTATTGCAGAAAAACCATTGGTTTACAGAAGAAAAGAGAACTTTTTTTCTATCAACTTTGGGCATCGTAATTTAGAAGACCCTAATTTCTATTTTAAAGACGTACCGGTTAAACTGAGCACTGCAGGTCTATTTAACGAGCAAATCGACGATGAGTCGGACGGCACCGCATACCACATACCAGAAGGTTGCTTGATAATTTATGATCCACAAGACAAAACGATCAAGAATACTAGGGTTAAAGGAATTTCGACAACTGCCATAGCACCGAGTTTTTTGCAACACTTTGGCATCTCGGTTCCTGAATACATGAGCGATGTGCGCATAGAATCCTTGGCCAAATAGCAAAATATAAGAACCCTAATTGTTTTATATTTTTAGATTCTGCCTACTCAAAACCCCCTTTAGGCAGAATCTGAGACAAAAATGTCGCAATGCATAATTCTAAGTTAAATAAACAAATGCATGCCACTAGGCATTTCTCTGATGAGATTTTAATTTTACAAAACTATTCTCTTTAGTTTTATATTAAGAAGTAGTTAGCACTGTATATAATTTTTAATCTATGGCAAAAGACAAGGAAAACAAGGGCAAAGAGATTGACATCAACAATATAGATTTTGATAAGCTGCGCGAAAAAGTAGCCGAAAACCCTGGCATTTTGCCTTATGCCCATACTTCTGGCAGCGCTATTATTAAACCCGAAGACAAGGGCAAACTAAAAGGCAGGGCCGTAAAGGCCATGCATCAACAAACAGAAAAGCAAATGCTTCAACTTTATGAGCAAATGCAAACCTTGGCTGCCCAGGCCAATGCCATTAAAAGTAGGGTGCATATCTCAGAGCGCATTTACTTGGCAGACATGCCTTTTGATCCTATTATTGGCGAAACCTATTACCTCTACCAAAAAGATGAAGAAAAAGATGTGCTTTCTTTAATAGCACCTGAAGAATGGGGCCGCTCAAAAGCATTTATTAAATACCTTGCGAAAGTACAAATGTTGGCAGACCATACTTGGGAGGTTATAGAAAAAGCCGAAGAGGATATTTAACCGCCACAATTATTTAAACAGGTTGTTGCCATCAGTCTTGGCACTGTTATAGACCCTTATGGCAATTACCTGTGCTTCGGCAGTTTTTTCGCTGTCTGACCACACGTTACAATGCATCACTACTTTTTTCCCTTTTATTTCTGTTACCTCAGCCTCAAGCCTAATTTCCTTTTGGCAACTCGTGGGCTTTAAATATTTTACGGTAATTGTACCAGTAGCATACCTGTACTCAGGAGAAGACCCTAAATCTCGCCCCTCATTTTTATAAGCCGCTGCCATTGCGGTACACATACAATGACAATCTATTAGAGTAGCCAAAATCCCTCCATTTAGCAAATTTGCCCAACCGTGGTATTTTTCCTGTGGCATCCATGTACAAATGCTTTTTTGATCTTCCCAAAAGCTTTTTATCTGCAAACCTTCCGGGTTTTCATTACCACACCCGAAGCATACATTGCCGGGCATATAGTCTTGAAAATACTTTTTCACCATTACTTATCGATTAGTTGTAAAAATATTTGAATATTTGTTTATGCGGTTATTTGATATCAAATCAATTATTAATTAATACAAATTATACAAAATAATGCATTAAGGTTAATTTATTTTAAATTAAAACAATTTAAATTGATATATCTTTAATATTATTTACAATAATTACAATATTTATATTTAGTCAATTTTACTAAGTTAATATTTAATTCATTTTTAAGCATTTTAATTAACCTTAAATTTGCTTTTTGTTCACAATTTATTAACACGAGTAATTGCATAAGCGATTATGTTTGCATCAAAATCAATTTAAAACTTAAATTTTTCAGCTATGAGGCTAATTAGAAAAGCAACTATCTCATCATTACTAATAATGTTTGTTACATTGAACAGCGCTGTGTTCGCCAGCGATATAGCCGACGAACCTGTGTTGACTCTAAAGCCACTATCAAAAGACAGTAAATTGGTATTAACTGTCCGCAATTTAAAAAATACCAAGACTCATATCATTATAAAAGATGCTTATAGTGAAAGAGTTTTTTCAAAGTATGTGAATGAAAAGGACGTGTACATGGAGCTGTTCAATTTTTCAAGATTGAACCGAGGAGAGTACACTTTTTATATAATCAGCGGTAATACTACTGTATCGCAAAAATTTGAACTAGATGCCTCAGGTGACATCAGTGTAGCAGATGAGTCTGTTACTGAAAGAATCACACCTGACATAAGGTTACGCGATGGTAAAGTTGAAGTGCGCTTAGCAAACCGCTTAAAAGAAGCCGTTTCAGTTAGTATTTACGACGAAAACGGTCAACTTGTGCATGAAGATGCTCAAAGCAAAAAAGACGATTACGGAAAGTCTTTCAATTTGACCCGCATCAACGGCGGTAAGTACACATTTAAAGTACAAGCTGGTGAAAAATCTTTTGAGAAAGTAATAGCAGTAAGTAAGTAAGTAAGTAGTAATTTTAATTTTATTGTAGAATGCTTTGGGCAGGCCTTTAAAGGCCTGCTTTTTTGTTTAATGGATACAAAAGATAAATTTGCTGCTTATACTTTAAGTTTCAATAAGCCGAACTAGGTAAATTTAGGAGCAAATGCCGACCTTACTTTCTCATTATAGAAAACTTCCCTCCTTTTTACAATGGTCGCTGCCTTGCTTGTTTTTACTTCTTATTTATTTAACATGGAGCCAAACTGGTAAAAGCAAAATTAAAAAACACACGCCTTTGCAAATCAGGGAAATCTCTGAAGTGGGCGCCGAGAACTTTAAAGCCAATGTAGTATGCATACAACCTTACATGCAAACCGAAGACTATGCTTCTTTAGAAACTTTTTATAGTAAAATAGATGCTTACCTAGCTGAAGCCAAAAATGAGGGCCTACTACAAAAAAATACACTCGTGGTTTTTCCAGAACATTTAGGCACTCCACTTTACTTTATAGACGAAAAAAGCTCGGTATTAAAAGCAAAATCATTCAATAATGCTACTAGATTGGCAATCAGTAGCAATATTTGGCAATACCTCACTTATTCACTGAGGTTATCCACTATTGAATTCACTCAAGTCTTTCTGTATATCAAAGCCGAAGAAGTTGGCAAAATATACCAATTTGTGTTCTCTTCTATGGCCAAAAAATATGGCATTTATGTGTTGCCAGGTTCTATTTTGTTACCTGGCCCCATTGTAAAAAACGGAAAATTAACTTTGGGTGAGGGTCATGTACAAAATGTGACTCTAATGTATCAGCCAAACGGTAAGGCTTTACCCAGTATTACCACAGAAAACAACGTAAATTATGTAGAAAGACAAGTACTCATGGCTAGTAAAGCCCAAAAAGGAAGCGTTTATAATACATCCCTCGGCAACATATCTGTACTAATGGGTGATGATATATGGCAGAATCCTATAAAAGACCTTCATTCAATTACCATCAATCCTTATAACTCTACAGCAAACTTAGAAACAAAAAGCGGCAGCTACTTTGAAAGACTTCAGTTGCAGACCGACTGCCCAAGCGACTTAACTCTTGAAAGTTGCTTTATAGAAAAATTGAGCTCTTTACCTTATTCGGACCAAAAACTTGCACTAAGCTTATTTATGAGAGGTAAGTTATGGGATACTACTTTTAAAGGCAGAACGCTTATTAACTACCGAAACCAACTCATTTCGGGGTTTGAAATTGAAGGTGCCAGCATTATAAGCATAGGCATTCCATAAAAAAGGAATGCCTATATGTAAATTATGATTTGGCTCCCCTGACCATTTTTTCAATTTGATCCCACATTTGGTCTGGTATAAAATCAAGAAAGTTAAACTCGCCTGCACCTTTAAGCCATTCTCCTCCATCTATGGTAATAACTTCCCCATTCACATAAGCAGAAAAGTCTGAAACTAGGTAAGCCGCCAAATTGGCCAATTCTTGGTGTTCGCCAACTCTACCTACAGGTACTTTCTTTTTAATATCGAAGTTTTTACGCAAGTTTTCAGGAAAGAGCCTATCCCATGCACCTTTTGTAGGAAATGGTCCCGGCGCAATGGCATTAGAGCGTATGCCATGCCTTGCCCATTCTACCGCTAATGAACGCGTAAGCGCTAAAACGCCCGCCTTTGCCGCTGCAGATGGCGCAACAAAGCCCGAGCCTGTCCAAGCATAGGTAGTCACAATATTAAGTATGTTACCCGCTTGTTTTTGTTCTATCCAATCTTTACCCACAGCTAAGGTAAAATTGTAAGTACCCTGCAAAACAATTCCTATAATGGTATCAAAAGCCTTGTGGCTCAGTCTTTCTGTAGGGCTTATGAAATTACCGGCGGCATTGTTCAGCAATACATCAATTTTCCCGAATTTATCTTTTGCGGCAGTTATAGTAGCCTCCACCTCATCGTATTTTCTCACATCACATTGTACAGGCAGTACCTCGCCCCCTGTGCTTTCGGAAAGTTCTTTTGCTGCGGCTTCGAGTTTCTCCATTTTTCTGCTAGCAATTACTACCTTGGCACCCAGCTCTAAAAAATACTTACTCATCGATTTACCTAAGCCAGATCCCCCACCTGTCACAAGTATTACTTTGCCTTCTAAGGCATCTTCTTTCAACATTGGTTTTGAATATTGCATATCTATTGGCTTTTATGATTAATATTAGTTGTAAGCTAGCAGAATAATGTGATTTTTCAAAGGTAGTTTTAAGCTAAGATGGCAGATAGTTTACTGTGTGCCATCACTCAAAAATGAGGCTGTTATATAAGTAAGTAAAGCTTGTGTGCAAAGCCCATAAAATTAAAAATTAACGGTATTTTCTTACATCTTAATCAGTTTACAGCTAAGGTATATGCTCATTATTTGCGGTACCAAACTTTCAATCCGCCGCTTAATTGCTACTCAATAGCAATTGACTTAACTTTGTGCAAATTAATAGCACAACCATAAATTTATATGCTTCACTTAAAACTGCCTACCGACCCGCGCTGGACTAACATCGCTGAAAAAAACATTGAGGAAATCCTCATAGATCACGCCTACTGCGAGCAAAAAGCAGCCTCAACCTGTATATCGCTCATAGTTCAATACCCAGAAAAAGAAGAGTTGGTAGATACACTTACGCCTGTAGTGGCCGAAGAATGGGAACATTTTGAGCGGGTAATTAAAGAAATGAAAAAAAGGGGAATTGGCCTTGGCAGACAAAGAAAGGATGAATATGTGAACCAATTGGCAAAAAAATTAAAAAAGGGCGGTAACCGAGAACAGCAATTGGTAGAAAAGCTTTTGATGAGTGCCTTAATTGAGGCAAGAAGCTGCGAAAGGTTTAAGCTTTTATGGCAAAACCTCACTGACGAAGGCCTAAAAAAATTTTACTATGAGTTAATGGTATCTGAAGCAGGGCACTACACAAATTTTATTGGCCTTGCCAGAAAATACCGACCCAGAGAAGAAGTGGATCAAAGGTGGCAAGAGCTCCTAGCAGACGAAAAAGAAATCATCGAGAGTTTGGAGCCCCGACCCGACAGAATGCACTAGATATTTTCTAGTTTCTTTAAACGCAGTTTTCTATATAATAACTCTTTCACATAAAGTCTTTTCTTTTGTTCTCTTGATAAGTCAGGGTTGTAACTTGAGAAAAGGACGGGTGAAAGGTAAAACATAAACTTGAAAAAAATATACTTAATGAGTTTCATAATTTGACAATATTTCAATAGCTGGATTATTGATTACGATGCTACAGTGGTGTTTGTTGTGCAAATATCACATCTATTTATGAACTTAACTTTAATGTGTCAAAAATAAACGAAGTAATCTGCGAATATTTATCTTTTCAAAAATATTAACATGTGTTTTAGTCTAAACTTTTACGCAAAAAGCAGTTTTTACCTGTATTGGGATAATCATCGGAACAAACTGCCTTCTTTCCACATCAAATCATTCAAGAAGCAATATTTACTTTATATTTGAACATATTCATTAATACAACTATAAAAACACAATTATGGATTTTCCTAAAGAACTTAAATACACAAAAGATCACGAGTGGATCAAGATTGAGGGAGACACCGCGACCATTGGGATCACCGATTTCGCTCAAAAAGAACTTGGAGATATCGTGTATGTAGACATCAACACCATTGGAGATGAACTCGGCGAAGGCGATGTTTTTGGCTCGGTTGAAGCTGTTAAAACCGTATCTGATCTTTTTATGCCCGTAGCAGGTGAAGTTTTAGAATTGAATGAAGAAATTGATGCCGAACCTGAACTCGTAAACTCTGATCCTTACGGAAAAGGATGGATGATCAAAATCAAACTGTCCAACACTGCTGATGCAGAAGAACTTATGGACAGCGAAGCTTACGAAGCCTCATTAGGTTGATCTTAAAGAGGAAAACCTAAAAAAAATTAAATAAACGGGAGAACCAACTCCCGTTTTTATTTGGACCTCAATAATAAACCACTTCTGTATTGGGCATATCGTCTCTAAAGCGCCTCACTTTGCCACTAGATACTTTCGTGTTGTAACACTCTAGCCTTCTCAAACCAGGCATTTCCTCTAAAGCCTTAAGGTTTCTTATTTGGGTGGCAGAACACTTTACCACTTCGAGTTTTCTTAAATTTTCTAAGGGATCTAGCTTTTTTACTGGAGTATTTTCAAAATTTATGTATTCTAAAGAAGTTAGGCTCTCTAAAGGATCCAGCTCGAATATAGGATTTTTGGGACACTCCAATACCCTGAGTTTATCTAGCTGTCTTAGCGGTAGCAAACTACTTACCGCAGTATTTGAAAAGCTCAATTCTTCGAGATTGCTCAATTCACTTAAAGGTTGCAGATTATTTATGCGCGTTCCCTCTTCAATGTTTAGTTTGGTGAGCCCAATAATTTGATGTAGCTGAACTCTATCGGGTTCACCCTCTACTGCGGCCTGCTTTGAGAAAATCCCCTTCCAAATAGCGTTTAAATCCTCCCACCAACTTTTTAATACCTCGGTTTTGTACACCACCATTACCTGTGGGTTTTCTTTAACAAATGATGCAGCCGCCTCTGCTTTTATTGGTGTATTATCGCAGTAAACCTCTCTTAGATTCTTAAGATTAGAAAAAGCATTTAAGGTTGTGATTTTAGTATTATCTGCAGTAAAAATCTCTAAAGAAACAAAGTTGCCAAATGGTATAGCATCTACCGAAGTATTGCTAATATTGAGTTCTTTTAAGTTAGAGAGCGATTTGAGTGGAGCGAGTGCATTGCCTGTTAACAAGGTATTGGCACAGTTAAGCACCTCTAAATCAATCAAATCTCTTAAGGGTTCTAAAGAAGTAACCGAAGTTTGGGAACAGTCGAGCAATTTTAGACCAGTAAGTTCTTTGAGTGGCTCTAAGGTGGCAATTTCCTCTTTCCCCGAAATCTTGATCTCTTTTAAGTTGGCAACTGTTTGCAATTGTTCCTTGGTA
>CAKZMZ010000425.1 GCA_937129345.1 uncultured Thalassovita sp.
TTTTTGTCAAAAAAAACCAGGAAATAGTTAGTACACGAGGTAATTTAAAGAAATGGGACAAACTTTATATGACCCAAAACGATCCTTTAGATACCATTATTCCGTTAGCTGTATTGGTAAGCAGGGGATCCGCATCGGCATCCGAAATTGTTGCCGGCGCAATGCAGGATTTGGACAGAGCCGTGGTAATCGGACAAAAAACTTTTGGCAAAGGATTGGTACAAAGACCGATTGAATTGAACGATAAATCTGAATTGAGGTTGACCATTTCTAGATATTACACACCTAGTGGTCGTTCGATCCAAAAACCTTATTCTGATGAAGTAGACTATGAGATAGACATTACTGAACGGTATGAGCACGGAGAATTTTTCTCTGCCGATAGCATAGCGTTTGACAAAAGTTTAAGATATGAAACCACCTCTGGCCGTACGGTTTATGGCGGCGGCGGCATCATGCCCGATTATTTTGTGCCTTTAGATACTACTTATTTTACTAAATACCTTACCGATTTATACGCCAATAATTTGATTGTAGAGTATGCTTACGATTATGTATCTAGGAACAGGGGACAATTAGAGGAAATGGGCCTCGAGAAATTTCAAGAAGAAATGTACATCGATCAAGCCATTTTAAATGAATTTATCGCTTTTGCTGAGCAAGGTGGGGTTCCTTACAAAGAGGAGCAATTTTTAAAATCTAAGAGTCAGATAGAACGCGGCATAAGGGCTTGGATAGCAAGACGTATTTGGAGAGAAAAAGGCTTTTATCCCATCTATAACGCTAATGATGATATCTATCAGCAGGCAATTCGCTTAATGGATAGGGCGGCTGACTTAGAAAGGTTGGTGGAGTAAAATAAGGTATTTTTATCAAACCACCTTCGGTTCTTCAGTATTCATGTCCATCAAATGCTGTATGGCTAGTTTGTAGCCATTCAAGCCTAAACCGACGATAATACCTGCTGCTTGTGCGCTTAGGTAGCTGTGGTGCCTAAAGGCTTCTCTTTTGTGGACATTAGAAATGTGGACTTCAATTACAGGCGAGGTAATGCCCGCCATGGCATCGCCGAGTGCTACTGAGCTATGGGTGTAAGCACCTGCATTGAGCACAATGCCCTCACAGCTAAAACCTACTTTGTGCAAGTAGTCTAACAATGCCCCTTCTGAATTGGATTGAAAATAATGGAGTTGCACTTTTGGGAAAGCTTTTACTAACACCTGAAAATAATCTTCAAAAGTCTGGCTGCCATAAATATGTGGTTCGCGTTTGCCTAGTAAGTTGAGGTTTGGGCCATTTACTATGTGTATTTCCATAAGGCTATTTTTGATAATGCAATTGAATAATTCCGTTAGTATAGCTTTTGCTTTCTTTTAGTTTAAAGCTGCTCTCTTTTTGGAAAGGCAAAAATAAGGGGATGCCTTCGCCTAACAAAATCGGGAAGACGGTGAGTATCATTTCATCTATTAAACCTTTTGCTGCAAAGGAGGTAACAAGTTGCCCGCCGCCTACCAACCAAATGTCTTTGCCTGCTTCTTGTTTGAGCTTCTTGATAAAGTCAAAGGTATTCTTGTGGATACCTAGGGCATATTCGTGCTCGAATGTACCATCTGAAGTGATTACATAATTGATTTTATCAGGATAGGGGAAAGGCACATCAAAGCCCAAAATCTCATCAAAGGTTTTTCTGCCTATAAGGGTGGTATCTATGCTATCGTAAAAAGTCTTGTAACCATAATCCTCATCTTTGAGATGTTCTACGGCATTTTCTAACCAATCTACCGCACCGTTTTTTCTGGCGATGTAATGGTCTAAGCTAACCGCAATGTATAAAATTACTTTTTTCATGGTAAGCGCTATTCATCATTAAATTCATAATAATCGGGATGCTTCTTATCATCCTCGGTAGATTGTGGTACGAGGTCTTCAAACATAGTAGAATTAAATGGGATATCAGGAAATTCCTGCAAATAAACCTCTGTTTTGGATGAAGCCACTTCGGTTCTATCTACTGTATAAATTTGATCCAGTTTGAGATATTTTTCAGCATTTTCAATGTGGTACTGATAGCCTTGGTTTAGCGATGTAGCCTTTACTTTATGCCCCTTTAAGGCGTAGATGTTCATGCCAAAGTTATCAAACATGGTTTTTGGTTTTGGTTCTTGATTCTTTAGCTGTAAACCTTAAGGAATTAACAATGTAACATTAACCATTAAATTAAAACCCCAACCTCTCCAAAAACCTTTTCTTCTTTTTGGC
>CAKZMZ010000426.1 GCA_937129345.1 uncultured Thalassovita sp.
AACAACTTAAAATCAATCCCACCAACCCAAAAAAAGGCTGCTCAATGCTAATTACATCAGATACTTTGGCATACTTAATTAAGGCAGGGAGCGAAAAGAAATCAAAGTATCTAAAAAATGAAGGACGCAGCACACTACCGAATAATGAAAAAGAAAGCGATAAATTTGGGGCCTCAGTTACCGGCGAAATTACTATCACATCATGCTTTTTGCCCAATTCATTAAATAGGCCAAAAGTTCTGTTCTGCCCACCCGATTGTAAGGGAAAAAGAGGGAAAGGAACAATGCTTAAAAGTCTTATTGATTTTTCCATGAAATGGCAAATAGAGCGGTACAAAAAGAAGCATTCCTTTTAAAAATTTAAATTTTTTTGTCAAAAACCTGTATTTATTTCGCAGTTTTGGATTATATGATTAGTTCAATGGATAAATGGTTGTATTGTTAAGGGTTTCATTGTTACATCTAACAACCAATTACCAAAAGCTAAAAACCCAAAAGCTAATCTAAGAGATATTAATTAAAACAAAAGTACCTTGGGGAGTCAGCGCAGAGATTTACAAGAAGAACTTAAGATCATAAACCAGGCTAAGAAAGATCCTGAAGTTTTCGGCATATTGTATGAGACTTACTACAAAGAAATTTTCATATATATCAATAAGCGTGTAGACAATCTCTCTGTGGCCTCTGATCTGGCATCACAAGTTTTTTTAAAAGCGCTTACCCACTTGCCCAACTACGAGTTTAAAGGCTTTCCGTTTTCTTCTTGGCTGTATAAAATAGCGACCAATCAAGTAAACCAATATTTTAGAAACTCAAAAAACAAGCGGGTAATCAGTATACAAGATTTTTACGTAAATAGGCTTTTCGCTGAATTAGAAGACCGGAACGACGTAAGACAAAAAGAACAGACACCTCTTTTGGTTAGACTGTTGAACCAACTTAACGAACAAGAACTACAGATTTTGGAGCTGCGTTTTTTTGAAGAAAAAGCCTTTAAAGAGGTAGCCTATATTTTGGATATTACAGAAAACAATGCTAAAGTAAAAACCTACAGGATTATTGAAAAACTGAAGAAAATGGCCGAAAACCTAGAACCTCCACAACACAACGATATATTTTCTGTGGTGGCAACTTTGTTTTTACTAGGAAAATGTCTTTTTAATATGCTGTAACTCGAATGGATTAATGGAAAACGAAGAAAATAAATATCAAATAAACATCAATAAGCCTGTGCCCAGCGATCAGGAGATCAACCAGTTTAAGAATTTTAATCGGGTAATGCAGCAGTATAAGAGGCGTACAGGCCATCGCAAGATGCAGCCCAATTTTTTACAGCGAATGAATCGTTACATCCCGGTTTTGATCTTAGCTATTATCGTTTTAATTATGGTCTTTATTTTTAGGTTAGTAAACGAAAAGAAAAATAACGGACAAACTGCTCCCTCGCCCAAGATAGAGACACCTGTGCAAGAGTAGTTTTAAAAAGATTCCTTTTCTACAAAATCATGGTGCTTAAGCTCTCAATATTACCCATATTACTATTTGGTTTTGTTTATTTGTGTATCTGTTAATTTGCTACTTTCTGCTATTTACAATTACTCAAATCAGCAAATAAATATCCTATATTAATAGAGCTCAACTTTTTATTTCACATCCAAAGCCATACCTAGCTTATCAAACATTTTCCTCAACAAGCTTTTAAATTTTGTGGGATAAATTCTAAATTCAATTAATTTCGCAAATCTTAAAACGACCTTATTTTTAAGCCAAAAACAATTGCAATATGGCAGGACATAGTAAATGGGCAAACATAAAGCACCGTAAAGGCGCCCAAGACGCAAAGAGAGGAAAAATATTTACCAAACTGATCAAAGAAATTACCGTAGCTTCTAAAGAAGGCGGCCCTGATCCAGATGCCAATCCTCGTTTAAGGTTGGCCATACAAAATGCCAAAGGGCAAAACATGCCCAAAGATACCATAGAGCGCGCTATAAATCGCGGTCAGGGTAGCGATGCGGCCAATTACGAAGAACTCACCTACGAGGGCTATGCTTCTAACGGGGTGGCAGTTTTTGTAGAATGCTCTACGGATAACATCAACAGAACAGTTTCTAACATAAGGGCCATATTTACTAAAAACGGCGGAAGTTTGGGCAAAAATGGTTCGGTTGAATTTATGTTTGAAAGAAAGGGCGTGTTTAACTTTCCTATACCTGAAAACATGGATATGGAGGAATTAGAATTGGAATTGATCGACGGTGGAGCAGACGAGGTGGAAATAGAAGAAGGTAGACTGACCGTAACTTGTGCCATGGAAGAATTTGGTAACCTACAAAACAAACTTGAAAGCTTAAGCATAGAAGCAGAAACTGCCGAATTGCAACGCATCCCCACAACTACTGTAACATTGGATAATGAGGCATTTCAAAAAGTAATGAAAGCTATAGATCTGCTAGAAGATGACGACGATGTTCAAAAAGTCTTTCATAACCTAGAAGTAACAGATGAGCAAATGGCTTTACTCTAGCTAAGGTTGATCAAATTGCAATTTTACTTTGGTTACGGCCACTTACCATTTCAACCAAAATATATTAAATCTAAAAGCTAGTAGTAAAAACCATGATATTATCTGACAAACAAATACTTGAGGAGATAAAGAAAAACAATATTTTAATCGAACCTTTCGACCGCTCTTGTCTTGGTACCAATTCTTATGATGTACACTTGGGCAAATATTTAGCAGTTTACAAAGACGAAGTGCTGGATGCGAAAAAACACAATGAAATAGATGTATTCGATATTCCGGATGAAGGCTATGTTTTGGAGCCCAATAAATTGTATTTGGGCGTAACCAAAGAATACACAGAAACTTTGGCCCATGTACCTTTTTTAGAGGGAAAGTCTAGTGTAGGCAGGTTAGGCATTGACATACACGCTACAGCAGGTAAAGGAGATGTGGGTTTTTGCAATACTTGGACCTTGGAAATATCCGTAACCCAAGCTGTAAAAGTGTATTATAACATGCCAATCGGGCAGCTTATCTATTTTAAAGTTGATGGCGACATTCAAAACTACTATAACATAAAACGCAGTGCCAAGTACAACAACCGAACGGTAAAGCCCGTAGAGTCTATGATGTGGAAGAATGATTTTTAAATAAAAAAAGCCCGCAACTAAAATTGCGGGCTTTTTTTATTGACAATTTACTGCAGAGGCGCTAACAGCTTCTTCCAAGTCTGCATCAAATGTAATCTTATATTCAAAAGGAGAATCGCCACTACAGTTCATCCTACTTTTATCTACGTTTCTTGGAGAGAACCAACTTTTGGCGGTCAACTCAATTTTATTATCGGTCAAAAGGTGTAAATCAGTACCTGCAACAGAATTGGCATTGCCATTAGACAATTCTGCCGTTACAAAAGTGCCTGCAACCGCCTCACCATTGTCAGGATTGATTTTGGCTAAGACCACTACTCTTGCGCCTCCGCCTTTTCCATAACTTTTTTGCCAGCCATTGGCCGTAAACCTTCTGTAATCTTGCCCTGCATCTCCTTGCGTTCCTGTAGCTGTAAAAACGGCATATAAAGTATTTTCCGAAGGGTTAAGCAACAGCCCTCTGCCAGTACCGTCATCTCCGCTTTTTTCATAGTCGTTCCTAGCGTAGGTGAGTTCGCCATTATCAAAGCGCATTAAAATTGGGTTTTGGTTGTTGCTAGAAACTTGCTGGTAACCAATGGCAAAATGGGTTTTATTATCGGCTGAAATAACGACCGCACCAGAGGCTTGTACTTCTTCTAAGCTCATACTCGGAGAAAGCGCTATAGAAGACTCCAAAACCTTGCTCACTACATTACCTGTAAGTGAGTTCAGTTCTTTTTCTTGGCCGTTGTCGCAAGCCATCATAAAAAATAGTGCGCAGATTGTACTCGATAATTTTTTGATAGAATGGATTCTAATATACATAACAATGCTATTGAGTAAACATAATTTGGTAATTCCTTTTACTCAACAACCATGTCAAAAAGTTATTGCTAAAGGCAAAAGCTATATAAAAACGAGATGCAAACTCAAAAAAAAATTCCAGTTCTTCAGAAAAGAGAAGTACT
>CAKZMZ010000427.1 GCA_937129345.1 uncultured Thalassovita sp.
GGTAGGGTCAGGTACATTGGCCTGTGAAGAAAAGTTGTGGAAATCTAACTTACTGGTAAATTTATCTGAATGCTTGTAAGTGAATTTGAGCATGATATCATTAAGCCCGGCGGGTGGTGTATAGCCTAAATAGAAATAGTCCATAATGCCAAAGTGGCGATGCCTAAAACCATAGAGAATGTCAAAAGTGTTGTTTCTTGTATTGTTCGGATTGTTGAGCAGACCGTCGGGCGTACCTGATAAAATATCGGCACCGACCAATATTTTCAACTTTTCTGTTGATTTCCACTCTCCTTTTAAAGACCAATAATAGGCGTTTACATCGCGACTTTGTAAATCTTCACCCATTTGGTAATAGCCAATGGCATGCAGCGTAAAGCCCTTGCCGAAATATTTAAGATTGCCACCAAGGGTTTGTGTGTACTTTACCACAGTATCAGGTTCTATGCGTTGCAAACCATGATTGATGCCCATAAACGAGAGGCTGAGTTTTTCGTAATCTTTATGCAACCACAAAAATTGCATGTATTTGTAATAATCATTGGTAAAAGGTTCATCAAAAAGCGTGGCCCGGTCGGCATTAAAAGCCAAACCTAAATGTGCTTGCAAAGTAGAGTCTTGCCACTTAAAAATACCCAAATCGTGACTGCGGCCTGCCTCGCGCCAATTTAGTGTACCCAAAAGATAGCCATCGTCATAAAGTAATTCTTGCCTACCCGCTTTTAAGCTCAGCTTGTCAATGAGTTTCATTTCTGCCCAAGCTTCAAAAACGCCAAGTGAAGGCTCATCTACCAATTGATTTTGATCGCCCCAAACCCGCACATCTTGGATTGAAAAGTGCGTGGTAAATAAATCTTGGTGTTGGTAGTGCAAATTGATTCGGGTACGTTGGGCTATGTATATCGAGGGATCCTCGTTGGGGGCAGGCAGCCTAAAAACACCATTCCGCATTTGGAACCGAGGGCGGTACTCACCCGATATTTCTACTTGTGCTTGTGCTTGTGCGTTAATTAGGATAAGGATAAAAAATAGCTTAAAAAATCGCATGGCTTATGTTTTCTTTTTAAGACAACTTGATTATAAGCCAAATTGTATGTTGAAAATATTACTTTTTGAAAAGTGATCTATGACAAATTAGAGGCGCCCAACTATGACATCTTTAAGGAATTGATTGCCAAAGTTGGTCTGCTCGCCCAATTTTGCTTTGCCATCAGAAATAAACCTAGCCGATAATGGTTTTTGGTATTTGTTAGAAAGCCCTCTCAGTAGTTTAAGGATGGACAGAACTCGTTCAGGAGGTTCGTCAACTGCAATAGGATAAGTATCTATGCCCAATCCGCTGTGCATGGAGAGAAACAAGTTGCGCTCAATGCCGAAACTGCCTTGTTCGTACAGCTTTGCCAACTCAAAATCTTCTAGGCAAGGGAACATCAGCCCACACAAACCCACCGGTTTGGGGTTTTTGGTTTTGATAAAGTGGGTAATTTTCAAGAAAGTATCGCTCAGAATTGCTTCCTCAAAACTGCCATAAAAGCGATTTATATGACTGACCAGGCTGCTATCTCCTGAAAAAAGCGGTGCTACAGAACTATCAATCCCCAAGAAATCAGGAGTATCACCAAAGAGCGCTATGAGTTCTGCCCAAACTTGCTGCATGTTGGCAAACCAATCTTGCAAACTTTTACAGCCCGCCCCCAAATCGGTGCTTTGCATACCTAGGGCAAATCCATTTTTTGCAAACTTAGCAGAAGGGAAATAAGGACTTGATGATGCATTGTTCGCTACAAAAGCAAATTGAAAGAGCTTTTCAGGCGCTTCTTTGATGATATCGAACAAGAACTCCACATGGGTCATCTCTATTCCACTTGTAATATCGATATGGCAAGAAGTCCTAGCAGCCTTAAAAAAGTCATATTTGTTTTCTATGACATATTTAAGGTCGCATTTACCAATGCTCAAAAGAAGATTTTTTTGCGGATAGGCTGTTTCAAGACCAATGAAATTTTTAGTATCAGCACAAATTCGCTCGGTTTGGATTTGATAGCCTGCCTTTTCTATTTTTGCTTTTAGCACAGACAGCCTATGGGGTATTGTATCGTCTAGTTCTTCGGTAAAATAGCAAAGGGAGCGGATTATTTTTTGCATAGAGCGCAAAGCTTTTCTCAAATAGAATTCCTTTAAAATTAGCTATATTCGCTTAATAGCAAAAAATAGTTTCATGACACTTACTACTGATAAATATATCAATCTCTTTACAGACTACGGTTTCAAAAAATTATTTGGAGAGACTCCCAATAAAGACTTGCTGATAGCTTTTCTTAACGAACTCTTAAAAGGGAAGGAACAAATAAGTGACTTGAGCTATTTAAAAAATGAACGACTTGGGCATAATGAAACCGAAAGAAGGGCTATATATGACCTATACTGTACCAATGAGCAAGGAGAGAAATTCATTATTGAAATACAACGTGCAAAGCAGGAGTATTTTAAAGATAGAAGCATTTACTATTCTTCTTTTGCTATCCAAGACCAAGCAACAAAGGGTAAAGATTGGAAATACAAAATGGCTGCGGTCTATACAATTTCAATTATGGACTTCATTTTTAATCAAAACGATCAAAATAAATTTGAGCACCGGATAAAATTAATGGATGTAGATTCCAAAGAGGTTTTTTACGATAAGCTCACCTATCTTTATCTTGAAATACCAAAATTTACTAAAGAACTGCATGAACTTGAAAACGACTATGATAAATGGATGTTTGCTTTTAAAAATCTCCACAGACTTAAAGAAATGCCTAAGGAACTAGAACAAGGTATTTTTAAAAAGCTTTTTGAATTGTCGGAAATAGCCAAGATGGACGAAAAAGAGCGTAATATTTATGAAGACAGCTTAAAAGATTATCGTGATTTGAAGAGTACATTGGATACATATCTAGAAGAAGGGCGAAGGGAAGGTATCAAACAAGGCACAGAACAGGGCAGAAACGAAAGAGAAAAGGAAATAGCTATTGAAGCCTTAAAACAAGGACTACCGATTGAAACCATTGTTAGTCTTACAGGCCTTTCTAAAGATGTAATTGAAAAGATAAAGCAAGAAATCAAGAAGTAATCGATGCTCCAACTCCAAAACCTCTCCATAAGCTATGGAAAACATACGGTAATACACCAGCTCAATTTAGAGTTGGAAAGCCCCAAGATACACGGCTTGGTCGGTTTCACTGGTTCTGGCAAAACCACGCTTTTACAAGCCATTTTCGGCATCAAAAAAGCCGAAGAAGGCAAAATCCTTTTTAATGGGGATCCCATTACCCATCGTGACATTGCCTACCTTCCTACCAGCAATTACTTCTATTCTTACCTTACCGGCAGAGAGTACCTTCGCCTTTTTCCGCTCAAAAACCCGCATTTTAAATTAGAAACTTGGGAAGAATTGCTGCACTTGCCTTTAGATGAACTGATAGAACACTACTCAACAGGCATGAAAAAGAAGTTGGCCTTATTGGCCATTCTTAAGCTAGACAAAAAACTCATCTTGCTAGACGAACCTTTTAATGGCTTGGACTTGGAATCTGGCAAAATACTGAATTTATTACTAGACCGATTAGCAGAAAGGGGTAAAACGGTAATCGTAACCTCTCACATTATTGAAACCCTCACGGCTTCTTGCCACTATATCCACCTGCTCGAAAAGGGCAGTATTAGAAAAACATTCGAAGAAAACGAGTTCGGAAACATCGAAAAAGAATTATTTGATAAATTTATAGCCAAAGCCAATAACTTGTTGGACGATGCGATTT
>CAKZMZ010000428.1 GCA_937129345.1 uncultured Thalassovita sp.
TAGTCGTAGGTTTGGCCAAAATCTCAGCTTCTATGACCATAATCAAAATTAAACCAAGTACATTCAATAAAATAAATAGCTCGCTATAATCTAAATGCTAAATTCCAAACATTAAATCCACCAAAAATGAAATTACCTCATCTTCTTCTTGCTCTAAGCTTCGCCCTCATCAACCCTCAAGTTTTTGCGCAGGATGTGGCACCTGTAAATCCAAATGCTACGCCAAAAGCCAAGGAGTTACTCAACTATATCTACAGCATTTCGGGCAAGAATACACTAAGCGGACAGCACGGCGTACCGCTCGATGGCAGCAAAAGACTTTTTGAGGTCTTTAGGCATACCAAGCACTATCCCGCAGTGTTTGGGCAAGATTTCGGTTTTAGTCCCGAAGGCACTTGGGATGGCATCAACTTTAGACAGCAGATTGTTGATGAGGCTATGAGAAGACATACCGAAGGCTTTATTATCACGCTGATGTGGCACGCGGTGAGACCCACAGAAGAAGAACCCGTTTCTTTTGGGGAATCCATTCAGGGTGAACTTACAGAACAAGAGTGGAAAGATCTTTTTATTCCGGGTACCGAGGTGCACGAGCGTTGGGAATCGCAAGTGGATGTGATCGCTTGGTTTTTAAAGCAATTGCATAGGGCAGATGTACCTGTACTTTGGCGGCCTTACCATGAAATGAACGGCCCGTGGTTTTGGTGGGGCGATAAAAAAGGCGAAGAAGGCTACAAAAAACTCTGGATCATGCTCTATGAGAGATTGGTCAATTTCCACGGGCTGAACAATTTGATATGGGTTTGGAATGCCAATGAGGTAAAACCGGGTGTGGGTGCTTACAAAGATTATTACCCCGGCGACGAGTATGTGGATTTTCTGGCCACCGATGTTTACACCGAGGGCTTTAGCCAAGCCAACTACGATGAACTTCTTTCACTAGCTGGTGATAAGCCAATGGCTTTGGGTGAAGTAGGCAGTTTGCCATCAATAGAAGTTTTAGAAGCCCAACCTCGATGGACCTGGTTTATGTACTGGTTTGAACCACATAGGCTTAGAGAACAAAGGGAAATTAGTTTGAGTACTTACAGCAGCGAGCAAGTGCTTTCTTTTAAAGAATTGCCATGGATAAATGTAGATGAAATTACCTCGCATTGGCCAGTTAGATAAATTTTATTATCGCAGCAAATTTGCTAGGCTAAGTAATTTCTAAAAGTCAAATTTACCCTTGGCGTTTTTATTTTTTTAGTGGGTGGAAGTCTATGCAACCAATTGATTTGGCTGCCTTCTTTCATTAATAATAAGCTGCCGTGCTCCAAAACTACCGAGCAAGTTTGCTTGGTTTCTTTGTGCTTAAAGGCAAACTTTCTTTCCGCTCCGAAACTTAGCGAGGCAATTATTGGATCTGGGCCCAAAGCTTTTTCTGCATCGCTGTGCCATGCCATGCCCTCTTCGCCGTTGTGGTACAAATTGAGCAAACAAGAATTAAAAGCTATGCCAGAAGCCTTTTCTACTTTGTCTTTCAAGCTCCTCAAAAGGTTGCTCCAATGCAAGGCTACTTTGGTTGCGTTAGAATAAGAATAGGCAAAATTACCATCTCCATACCAAGCTACCTTGCGTTTGGTCACGATATGCTTGCCAAACATATTGGCTTCGTCATGCTGCCAAGGCACTTCCTCTAAAAGTTGCTTTAAGAATGCATTGGCTTCTTGAGGCCTTACGATCCTGCCTAGGTACTCTGCCGTGCCATCAAAAGGCAAAATATTATTGGTTTGGTTGAATAAATCCATTTAGTACTGCTATATAAAAATTAGTAAGGGCTAGATTATTATTAACACACTAAATTAGCTGTTATGGTTATTTTGTTGATTTGTAAATCTATTCTTTTCAATAAACAAATACTCAAATCAACGAATAAACCATCTCTCTTAAAGCCACTGCTTAATGGTTCAGTTGCCTTGCGCCTTCATTTTTAGTCTCGCGTTTTTGCGACGGACTGTATTTTAATAAATAACTAGATGTATATTGAGGTTGCCCTTCTACTTCGACAAGTACCTCAAAACGGTCGGTGTTCCAATAAGGCAAAATTGCCCTGGCTGTTGGGCCTTGTAAGTTGGTATTGGCAGACAAGTCCTTAAAAGGCAATTCTAATAAACGCATTGCTTTACCATCGGCTTTAAGCGTTACCAATAATTTCCCACTCGGAATGTTCTCATATAAATCATTTAAAAGAAATACATCGCAAGAGAAAGTCTCACCTTCTTTCCACGAAAACTTATTGATGCGGGCACTTGCCATAAATGGTCGGCACGCATCTTTAACAGCATAAAAAGCGGGCTTAGGTTCATTGGGGTAGCTGATCAAGCTATTGTTGGCCGCCGTAATCCATGGTTCGTTAAAACACCAGTTTAGCGCCATAGAGCATACAGGTTTTTGCCTTCTGGCCTCCTCAAAAATGCATTTGTAACCTTCGCTTTGTAGCCATTGACTTTGGGCAACGAGGGTTTCCAAATCGGGCGCCTTCCCAAAATACTCGGCCAACGTATTTTTCATCAGCCAGGTATCGCCTACCCACGCGTTAAAGGCGTGGTGGGTTTCCCAACTTGTGTTAGGCATGGGCGGAAACAAATCTTCTTCTGGTATGATCTTTTTAAGCAATTCTACGGATGATGCTCCAGGCATCCCAAACTCTGTATAAGCGGTGGCAACAGAGCGTTGCATCCACTCAAAAACCTCTTCGCCTGTATCCATATCTTTAAAAACATAATGCCCATGCGACATGCCCATAAGCGGAGACGTAGGGATAAAAGGCGTTTTCGGGTCTAGTTGGTAACATTGGCTGTTAAGCATGCGCAATGCCAAAGACTGATCGGTCATGCCAGACCAAGCATTAAAAAGCTCGTTGCCCCCACTCCATATGGCGTTTGACGGATGCCTACGGATGCGTTTGATGATTGCTTCAGATTCTTGTGCTAAAACACTGAGGTAATCTTCTGTGCCTTCATAATTATTACAGGCCAAAGGAAATTCTGTCCAGACCAAAATGCCCATTTCATCGCACAAATCGTAAAAAGCTTCTTTGTTTACGATACCGCCGCCCCAAATACGTAAAAGGTTAAAGTTGATTTCTTTGGCTCTTTTTAACAGTTCTTGGTAGCGGGCCTTGGTAATCGTTCCGGGAAAAATCTCGGGATTTACCCAATTGGTACCTTTGCCAAAAATCCTTCGCCCATTCAATTCTACTGTTATCGGTGGGTTGCTTCTGGTTTTAGGGAAAGTATCAGGCTTTGCCCAAGCACCTTCGTGCATCACCAAAGCCACTTTTCTAAAGCCTATTTTTTGTCTCTTGCTGTCTAATAATTTGCCATTAGCGTCTTTTAATATAAACTTTGATTGATATAGATTTGGCTTACCATGGTCATGTGTCCACCACAAAGTAGGGTTCTTTAATTTAAATTCGGTTTTGACCAAATCGGTTATCTGCCCTTTTTCATTAATTATTTCATTCCCAAAGGGATCGACCAACTGCCATTCGTATAAAGTAGATGCGAGGTTTGCTCCTTCTACCAATAATTTAATTCGTGCCTCTGAAAAATCCTCGTTCAAATCGTATTGCACAAACACATCGCTTAGGTGTGTTGCATTTCTTTTCTCCAAGTAAGTGTCATCCCAAATGCCTGTAGGAATCAATCGTGGGTGCCAGTCCCAACCGTAGCTTACGGCAGGCTTGGCACTTTGGGCGGCCTGTGAGCGGTCATCGGGCTTGCCCGAGATTTTAGGCACAGGATGGATCACTACCT
>CAKZMZ010000429.1 GCA_937129345.1 uncultured Thalassovita sp.
AAGCGTCCAAAACGGCTAGACCCACCAAACCTGGCATTAAAAAAACTTTTGCTAAACTGAAATATGCTGCTTTTTCTCTGCCTCTTTTAGGACCTACATAATGAATCCAATCTCTACGCTCAGCAGCTTGTTTTACCAGTTCCTCTTGCTTTCCAGCACCTATAAAAATGATTTGAAAATCAGATATTTTTTCTCTGATCAAATCGCAAGCTTCTATTAGAAATGGCAAACGTTTTTCTTCGTACATTCCCCCGCAATAAATAGCTACATTTTCAGATTGTATGCCAAGGGTAGCTTTTAATTTGTTTGCTTCAATTTCATTAATACTTCGATATTGTTCTTTTAATGTAGAAGTATCAATTGCATTTTGAACTACAGTTATTTTGTTGGTATCGTATCCTTGTTTTATCAAAAATCTTTTAACCGAATCTGTGTAAGCAAACCACCAATCACATTTTTTTATGAAAAGCCTCTTATAGATATTCCCGAAAGTAGAGCCCCCTGCCTGCAGGTTGGTTCCGTGCCCCCAAAATGCAAATTTTTGATTCGAGAAATTTCTTTTTAAGTTTAATAGGTAGTTTATAATCAATTTATTGGCTTGTTCAGCTATTATTAAATCGTATTCCTTGATTTCTTTTAGTACTGGTTGCCAGTAAATTTCTTTACCTGCTATATTAAATATTATATTCTCCTTTTTAGTAGCCCAGTCAATATCTACCTTATCTTTTTTTAATTGCTCTTCTTTACTTCCGCTGCCATAAATAAGATCTAGCTGAATATTGTACTCAGTGAGTTTATGTCTCAATTTATTAAAGAAAGAGACTCTATACTCAGGTAAAACTTTTTGTAGTATTAATACCTTCTTCATGGAAATACAATCTTAAATACAACGCTCTTGCTTAAATAGCATGCATGCTAAAAACTTTTATAAAATCCTAAATAGGAATTATAAGATATTTTATCTTGGAGCAAACTAAACAAGCTAATGTTCTAAATAATGTCTTGGTTTTAGAGAGTTAAAGCTAATCTCGATATTGCTACCTTGTGGTTTCGGTCTATAAGGAGTTTACCTATACCGATAATGTTAATACCTTTTTATTTTGAAAATGCAATCGTTAGTAGATAAGCCAATGAATATAAATACTCATACAACTTTTTTAACCATTTCCTCAAGTTTTGGAATATCAACGCGCACATGCACTTTCTGTGCGTCATGTCCATTATCTGCAAATTTGCTAGATTCACAAACCAAATATGAATATTCCATTCCCACTTTTGTAGCTAGGTCAACATATGTTGTAAGAATAAAAACATCAGGGAATAATTCGATAAAATGACTGCTTTCCTTACAGAATAGGACATTGGTAAGCCCAGCTCCGTGCACAGAGACAATAACATTGGCTTTGGCGAATAAGCTTACCTTTTCTATAAATGATAGCTTGCTCAATTCATAAAATTTAAAGTTATATTTACTAAGCATAGCTTCGGTTTCCTCTTCGTTCAGTACATTTCTGATGCCAGAGTCACTTCTCCTAATATAAATATTGGGAGCATCAAAATCTTTGAGTAAGTCATCTTTCAAAAAAGAGTCTCTGTAAAATTCTCCAACCCATTTAGGTATAATTACAGAGGTATCTCTAGGCGCAGTAGAAGCAATTAGTTTTTTTGCCTTTATATGAGGGTATTTATCTCCCTCTATTGCTTTTTCTTTAGGTATTCCAAGCAGTTTTAGAGCATCTTCTTGAAAATCATATCTCAAGCTAGGGACAAGAAATTTATCTACTTCATTAAACTTGCCGCTCTTTTTAAGTAAGTGAATCCTTGAAAGACTATCAATAAGAAAATGTGCATAATTACTTGCACCTCCGCCACCGTTCAGCATAGAAAAAACAGTACAGTCAAAATAGGTTGGCTCAACAAAGTATTTTTGCTGAAATACGTTATTCTTTTCTGCTTCAACTACATCTCCATCTTTATAACTAAAAGACATATCGCCAACTAACTTATTTTCCTTTGAGATAACGGCAACAGTCGCAACATTACCAGCAAAAACCCTCCCTTCTTCAATCTCAGTAACATAGTAGTCAGTAGTTACTGTAGAGTAGTCAGGCTTGTCATAATCAGATAAGATATCGAATAACTCTTGAGGTATTAGGAGTGGATTATCGTATTTTTCTAATACTAAGTGATATTTTACAGCATTATTAGAAAACTTACTTTTATGTACCCCAATAGGTTTTAAATTGTAATTGTGAGGTATAGTCCTTTCTAAGGAGAGTTTCAGTCTATTTTGTATCTTATTTTTTAGTTTCTTCATAAACTAGTTTTGATGAACTGCTCTTAAAAGAAAACAAGTACTTGGTGAACAGATAGATGAAAAAAGAGTTGGTTATAAGGTATCGCTTCCAGAGCCTACCGGGTTCTAAATACAATCTGTAAATCCATTCGATAGATAGGTTTCTTGCCCATTTAGGTAACCTTTTTTCAACTCCAGCATAAGTTCTAAAAGCTTGACCTACGCCGAGCATACATGCATTAACTTTACCCATGTGGTTGGCCATCCAAGTTTCTTGCTTTGGGCAACCTAACGCCACAAACAATAAGTCTGGGTTGGCTTTATTGAGCATGTCATTGATGTCATTTTCTTCCTGTTCTGAGAGTTTTCTAAAAGGTGGAGAGTAAGTGCCAGCAATGTTAAGGTTGGGGAACTCCTCTGCAGCTTTCTTTTTGATGACCTCTAACAAGTCATCGGTAGTACCGAAAAAAAATACCGACTTGTTTCTTTTTTCTGATTCTGAAAGTAAAACAGGCAGTAAATCCATGCCAGGCACTCTACCTTGCTTAACTCCATGGAATACCTTGATGGCCTTTGCTACCGGACCTCCATCAGGGGTTACCAAGTCAGCATTATTCAGTATTTTATTGAATTTGGAATCCTTGTATGACTCTACCATCATATGAGCATTAGCAAAACATACGTAAGAAGAATGTTTATTTTCTGATAGCTCAAAAACCTTATTGGTAAACTCTTTAAAAGTACCTGTGGAGATGAAGGAGTTAAAAATTTTCTTTTTATTCATAACGAACTAGAATCACGAATACGAGTAAAAGCGAGGACACCCCATTTATTGGAGTGTCCTTTCTGTTATTTTAGACCAGTCTAATGAATTATATACTGAGTCAATACCTTCTTCAAGGCTTATGCTATACTTCCAACCAAAGCTCTCTAGTTTGCTTACATCCATTAGCTTTCTTGGAGTGCCATCAGGTTTTGAAGCATCGTATTTGATTTGGCCTTCGTATCTGGTAATTTTCTTAATTATCTCGGCCAGTTCTCCAATTGATACATCTTCGCCTGTGCCAACATTTACTAATTCGCTTTCATTGTAGTGAAGCAACAAATGGTAACAAGCATCTGCCAAATCATCGACATGAAGAAACTCTCTCTTGGGCTTTCCAGAGCCCCAAACTTCTACGTGAGGTTTGCCTTCTAATTTTGCTTCATGAAATTTTCTAAGCAAGGCCGGCAAAACATGTGAGTTCTGTAGGTCATAATTATCATTGGGGCCATACAAGTTTGTAGGCATAGCAGAGATGTAATTACATCCGTATTGAGACCTGTAAGCTTCACACATTTTGATGCCTGCTATTTTAGCAATGGCATAAGGCTCATTGGTAGGCTCTAAAGTTCCTGTTAACAAATAGCCTTCTTTAAGGGGTTGCTCAGCAAACTTAGGATAAATGCAGGAAGAACCTAAAAAAAGCAATTTTTTAACTTTGTTTAAATAACTCTGATGAATCACATTGTTCTGAATCATTAGGTTATCATAAAGAAATTCTCCTCTGTATATATTGTTAGCATTAATTCCACCAACTTTTGCGGCTGCTAAAATTACGTAATCAGGTTTTTCTTCTTCAAAAAAATCTGCTACAGCCTTTTGGTTTCTCAAATCTAACTCTGAAGATGTTCTGAGAGCAAAATTGTGAAAACCTTCTTTTTGAAGTTTTCTCAAAATTGCAGAACCCACCATCCCTCGGTGTCCAGCAATATAAACTTTGGCGTCTTTATTCATTTTATTCGTGGTAATTTAAAATTTTGTGTCCACCTTCTTTAAGATATTGGTCTCTGTTAAACAGTTTGATGTCTGACCAAATCATATCTTTAACAAGTGCATTTAAATCATATTTAGGCTCCCATCCTAGTTTTTCCTTCATTTTGGTCGGGTTGCCTATTAGTAGTTCTACTTCTGTAGGTCTAAAATACCTAGGATCTACAGCTATTACTTCTTTACCTTCTTCGAGTTGATATTCAGGGTTATTGCATTTCGTAACTACGGCTGTCTCATCAACACCTTCGCCTTTAAATTCTAACTCTATACCCAACTCGGCAAAACTCATTTTTACAAAATCCCTAATAGTTGTGGTTACACCTGTTGCAATTACAAAATCTTCAGGTGTGTCGTGTTGGAGTATTCTCCACATGCCTTCAACATAGTCTTTTGCATGGCCCCAGTCTCTTTTGGCATCCAGGTTTCCTAAGTAGATTTTTTCTTGCAGTCCTAAGGCAATTCTAGCTGTACCTCTTGTAATTTTTCTGGTAACAAAAGTTTCACCTCTTAATGGAGACTCATGATTGAACAAGATGCCATTTACCGCATACATTTTGTAAGCTTCTCTATAGTTTACTGTAATCCAATAACCGTATAGTTTTGCTACGGCATATGGTGATCTCGGATAAAAAGGAGTTTTTTCAGATTGAGGAACTTCTTGTACAAGACCGTATAATTCTGAAGTAGATGCCTGATAAATCTTAGTTTTTTCAGTAAGGCCTAAAATCCTTACGGCTTCCAAGATCCTTAAAGTACCTATACCATCTACGTTAGCAGTATACTCAGGACTATCAAAGCTCACTTTTACGTGAGACATAGCGCCTAAATTATATATTTCGTCAGGCTGCACTTCCTGTACAATTCTGATAATATTAGTAGAATCTGAAAGATCTCCATAATGAAGAATGAAATTGACATTAGTCTCATGGGGATCCATGTACAGGTGGTCAACTCTTTCTGTGTTAAACAATGAGCTACGGCGCTTGATACCATGTACCTCATATCCTTTGCCTAATAGAAATTCAGCCAAATAGGCTCCGTCCTGACCAGTTATACCGGTAATTAGTGCTTTCTTTTTCATGAATTGGAATCTAAATTAATTTTTACATGTGCAAGTTATAGAATTTATCTTCTATGAATCAATCTATTAACAATAGTTCAAATAAATTCTTACGAAGGTAGATTGCTGATTGCTAGTAGGTTTAATAAGCGTTTTCTTCTCCTTTGAAGATGTTGAACACTGTTTGGAAAATGATTTTGATGTCTAGTAAAAGGCTCCAGTTTTCGATGTATTTTACATCATATTCCACTCTTTTCTCCATGAGTTCGAGTTCTTTAGTCTCCCCTCTAAAACCGTTTACTTGTGCATAGCCTGTAATACCAGGAGTTACAAAGTGCCTTACCGTATACTTATCAATAAGCTTAGAGTATGTTTTAAGTTGATTTACCATATTTGGTCTTGGGCCAACTACAGACATATCTCCCATGAGCACATTAAAGAATTGAGGCAGTTCGTCTAGACTGGTCTTTCTTAGGAAAGCTCCAGTTTTAGTGATACGAGAGTCGTTTTTAGTGGCCTGTAATTCTGTACTTTTATTCACCTTCATGGTCCTAAACTTGTAGCACTCAAACAATTGGTTGCGTTTTCCTGGTCTTAATTGCTTAAAGAAAACAGGGCCTCTTGACTCTAATTTTATGGCAATGGCTATTATAGGAAAAATAAAAGGGAAGATACAACTGATCACAAAAACTGAGAAAGCTATATCAAAAGCACGCTTTATTATTTTATTAAATGTATAGCCCAATGGATCTCTCCTAATGGTCATCACTGGTATTGAGTCGTAAAATATGAAATTGAGTTCTTTATGACCCACCAACTTAAATTCAGGTACCATCTTAAAATAGATGCACTCGTCATCAGTAAATTTATGGAGGTCTTGAATCAATAATTTATTTTCGTGTAGCGGCAATGTGAAATAAACTTCATCAATCCCCTCTTTTACGCAGTAATCTTTAATGTCTTTAATGCCTCCTTTGATCATGGCGTCTTCAATTCGCTCATTGCCAATAGGGTCATCAAAAAAGCCCATAAACTTGTAGCCAAAGTATTTGTAGGTATTAAAATAATTGTGCAGGGCTAAGCCAGACTCATTGGCACCTATAATAATCACCTTCTTAGACTTTAAACCAAGATTACCAAAATTTTTGATAATATACAGAAACGTAAACCTAAAGCCGATAGTGAGAACAAAAGCAAATGTGTAGGTGTAAATTAAAAATAGCCTAGAATAATCGAAAACTTGAAAACTTACTATGTAGGCAAGAATGAAGAAGGCATGAATAAAGAAAGATTTTACAAGATTGAATAATATGTAACTATCATCAGCAAATCGCTCAATTTTATCAATCTTGTTTACGAATGCTACAACAATCCATGCTAGGTTAAATACACCGAGTAAAGTAAAGTAGTAATCGCTTATTACCAGGTTGTGGCTAATGTGTTTGTAATAAGCTAGTCTAAATGCTAAGTTCAATAAAATCAGTTCGCTTACTGCTATTACAAATACGGGTAAGTTTACTGAGCGAAATTTCTTTTCCATAGTTATTTATAACTAAAGTTAGAGATTTATCTTACTTTAAATTTTTTCTTGATTAATAGTCAAAAATGACTCTAGTAAGTCATTAAGCTGATTTTTTTTAATATTAGTTAGTCTAAAAAATATTACTTGCGGTAAAATAACTCACATGTAATGTTTTACTTTTATTCAATTGTAAAACTATGTTTATTACGGTCGCAAATCAATGCCAAGTTTTCAATAATGGTTAATTTATTTCAAATAAAAGTTAATACACCATTATCATTCAGCATAAGTTCGGAAAACAGACCCAGAATAGTCAAAAAAATAAAAAATAGATAAAGGTTATTGGGTTAGTAATGCTGGTTCACAAAGTTTTGTCGAGTTTACTGTCTTTTTTGTAGAATCTTTAGGATAAGTAAATTTACACAAAATTATCGATAATTATTAGAATACAAGGTTTTGCCCTTTGGTATAACCTTAAAGAATTGTTTTAAGGCTTTGGATCAAGAAAAAAGAAAACAGATACTATATTTAGTAGGCATGCCAGGGTCTGGCAAATCTACGCTTGGCAAATCATTGGCGGATCTCTTAGGCTTCCCACTTATAGACATAGACACAGAGATTGAAAAAAAAGAAGGCTTACCAATCACAGAGATTTTTAGTGAAAAAGGAGAGCAATATTTTAGAGAGATTGAAAAAGAGGTACTTTACAGCATTGATCAAAGCCCAGCCATTGTAGCCACAGGAGGCGGTGCCCCTTGTTTTTTCGATAACATGCAATTTATTAATGCAAACGGCACTTCGATATGGCTCAAAGTTGCACCCAAAGCACTAGCCGAGCGAGTTTTGGTCAAAGAAGGAAGTAGGCCACTGCTAAAAGATTTAAAAGGTAAGGGCTTGATAGAGGAACTCACCAAAAAGCTGGAGTCTAGAAAGGGTTTTTATCAGCAGGCTCACATACATTATGATCCAATTTCTCAATCCATTTCTGATTTAGAAACGCAAATAACCCACATCATGAACTTATAGTTTTCAACATTTGTAAACTTTTCGTCGATAATCAGAAAGTGCATAATGTGCAGTAATTGCTTTTGCCGGTAAAATCACTGTATTTTGCATTTAGTTTCAGTTTTTAATTGATTGAGAATAAGACACGCTCGGTTGAGAACTCGGTTGAGAACTCGGTTGAAAACTCGGTTGAATACTCAAACTAAGTCTCGGGGAAAATCTGGATATATCGATGTTTTATCAATAATTCAAGTTTATTGGCTATCTATCCAAACAATAAAAAGCACATGCTATATCCTAAAAATATAGAGGTAAAAATAGGTTTTGATAAAATCAGAAACCTGCTCAAAGAAAGATGCAATGGTACAGTAGGGCAGAGTTACGTAGAAAAGATGAGGTTTACCGATAGGGCTGATGTTATAGCCAAATTGGTTAGGCAAACCGAGGAGATGGTGTACTTGCTCAACCTTGGCGAAGGTTTTCCTAGGAGCAACTACGTAGATATGAAGCCTTTGTTAAAAAAAGCTTCTATACAGGGCGCTTACCTGCTTACTGAGGAGTTGTACGACTTACGTAGGGCTTTATTTACGCTAAATCGCTGTATCAAGGCTTTGGATACTGGAGAAGAAGGGCAATTCCCCGAGTTGACAAAAATAAGGACACAAGTTGAGTTTGATGCTGGCATTATCAACGAAATAGATGCGGTTATTGATGAAAAAGGTCAAATAAAAGATAATGCCAGTACCCAATTGGCCAAAATCAGGAGCAAAAGGATTTCGGAAGAAAACCAAGCGAGGAAAAGGCTCAATCAAGTTATACAAGAGCTTAAAAAGCAAGGTGTTACTAAAGAAAATTCGAACCCTACCATAAGAGAGGGCAGAATGGTGGTTCCCATAGCCGCCGAATACAAGAGAAAAGTAAAAGGTTTTGTACATGATAGTTCTTCTTCGGGTCAAACAGTTTTTATTGAGCCTGAGGCAATTTTAGAAATCAACAATAACATTAGGGAACTAGAATTTGCCGAAAGACAAGAAATCATCAAAATACTGATCGAGATAACCCGAAAGATTTATCCTGTTACTGAGCCACTAAGCAAGGCAAATCTCTTTTTGGGTATGGTTGATTTTATTAAGGCGAAGGCAGATTTTAGCAATGAGTTAGACGCATGCATGCCAGAAATGGTAGAATCACCTTTTATAGAGTGGTATGAAGCTTACCATCCTCTTTTAAAACTCAATTACAAGGCTCAGGGTAAAAAGGTAGTGCCACAAAAAATTAAGCTAAACGAAGAAAACCGCATTATGGTCATTTCTGGACCAAATGCTGGTGGTAAATCTGTAACCTTAAAAACAGTATCCTTAATTCAATACATGTTTCAATGTGGTTTACCCGTGCCCATTGCAAGGCCTTCTAAAATAGGTATTTTTAAAAGTATATGCTTAGATATTGGCGATGAACAGTCTCTAGAAGATGATTTGAGTACCTACAGTTCTCACCTTAATAATATGAAGCATTTTTTAAATCATACAAACAGAAAATCGCTTTGTTTAATAGATGAATTTGGCTCAGGCACCGAGCCACAATTGGGTGCAGCCATTGCCGAGTCTATTTTGGAAGAGTTGAGAAGGAAGCAAACTTTTGGCATCATCACCACCCACTATGCAAACTTAAAGTACTATGCCGATAGAACAGAAGGTCTTATTAATGGAGCGATGCGCTACGATGTAGAAGCACTAAAGCCCCTTTATGTTTTAGACATAGGACAACCGGGAAGCTCTTTTGCCTTAGAGATTGCGGAAAACATAGGCCTACCTAAAAAAATCATTAAAGCGGCCCGTAACAAAGCAGGAACAAAAAAAGTGAATGTAGAAAAATTGCTCAGCCAATTAGAGCTGGAAAAAAAGGAACTGGACGAGCAAAAAAGAATGAGCGAGCAGATAACCGAAGAGTTGGAGAAGAACAAAGAAAAGTACCTGAAGCTCAAAGAGTACTACGAAAATAATAAAAAGCAATTATTGGCTGAAGCAAGTGCCGAAGCAGAAAAGCTTTTGCAAGAAACCAATAAAAGAATTGAGCATACGATTAGGGCAATAGTAGAAAATAAAGCCGAAAAGAACATTACTAAGGCTGTAAGGAAAAACTTGTCAGAGTTTCAACAAAACATAAAATCTTCTATACCTAAGCAAAAGGTAGAGCAACAAACATCCGCTGCAGAAGGCCCAAAAATCATAGACGGAGAAATAGAAATCGGTAGCCACGTTAAAATTGCTGGGCAGGAAGCAGTAGGAGAGGTAATTGAGATGAGCGGAAAGGAAGCCACCATAGCCATAGGTGAGCTAAAAACGAAAGTAAAATTAAATCGCTTGCTTAAGGTAGGTAAAGCCCAAAAGCAAAAAAGAAGGACAAAATCAATTACTAATAGTGCACAAAATAGCATCAACAAAGTAATTACTAATTTTAAGCCAAGGATAGATATACGCGGTAAGAGGGTAGAAGAAGTGCAATCCATTTTAGATGATTTTATGGATGAGGCCATTATGATAGGCCAACGGAACTTAACGATTGTGCACGGAAAGGGCGATGGTATTTTGAGGCAATTTACCAGAGACTATTTGAGGAATATAAAGGAAGTCGCCAAAATGGAAGATGAACATGCAGACCGAGGTGGGCCAGGGGTAACATTAGTAACGCTAAAATAAGATTTTGAGCAAAGTACAAATAATTTTTAGAATTAAGAGAAGAAATCTTTCACCTTTTCTCTGCTCTCAATAATCGGTTCTATATCTTGGTTCTGTTTTACAGGAAGCGATATTTTGTTGCCTTCTATGCTATTCTTTTGCGTATTTCTGTTTGCAGATATCATGAAAGTAATCATAAGCAACAAGAAAACATAAACCACTACAGAATACTTTTTATACCGCATAAACTTTTCTAATCTCTTCAACATGGCTCTGTCATTAAGGTTTATTTACATTTTATCAAACCTTAAACCATAAAAAATATTTCTTTGTATATCAGTAAGTTATGTAGGGTTTTGTAAAGATTATGAAACAAAATAATGTCCATAATCGTACACGGCTGTCCGCTTAGCGTGCAATTGTGTTCACAGTAGGCTCTTTAGTTCTTTTAAGTGACGTATTTCATAAGTAGCTTTATGTTCCTTTTTTAAGCCAAGTGGATTGTAAAAAACACTGTCTATTCCCGCATTGCAGGCGCCTTCAATATCAGTTGAAATATTATCGCCTATCATAATACATTCATCACGCTTTGTCTTGGCTGAGGTCAGGGCAAATTCAAATATTTTTTTGTGAGGCTTGGTTTTACCTGTACTTTCCGACGTAATAATGCAATCGAAATAATGATTAATGCTAGCATGTTTTAATTTTAGAAATTGTACATCATCAAAACCATTGGTTAAGATATGCAAGCAATATTTCTTAGATAAATATTCCAATATATCAGAAGCATATTCTATTAAATTTGGTTTTAGCGGACAGCTGGCCAAATATTCATCTCCAATACTTTTAGGCAAAAGAGTAAGCGGAATATTCAAGGATTCAAATATCAATTTAAAGCGCTCTGTTCTTATGAGGTCTTTTGTGGTTTTACCAACATTGTATAATTGCCATAAATCGCTGTTTACTTTTCTAAATGTGTTAAAAAATTCTATATGAGTGTATGGGGTATTAATGTGTAGTTGGTAATGCTCTATCAGTTCATATACCGTTTCTTCAGATGATTTGTCAAAATCCCAAAGCGTATGATCAAGGTCAAAAAAAATGTGTTTATATGTTTTCACACTTAAAAAATTCAAGGCTAAAAAAAGTCGATATCGTAAATGTAATACAATATAATGCATTAATGTTTAGGTTCTTATCAACACAAGAAAGCCTACTTGTTCTTAATCAATCGTAGATTTCCTAACTTGGTGGGGCACTTATTTATTAAATAGAAAATGGATTTTCATGAAGAGTAAATCCACATGTTGTACCACATTAAGCTTAAGTGCTACAAATAGGCAGTCTACATTCTGCTTCAACCTATGGTAATTCATTAAATTTTGTCTAATTTTGCCATCCAAAAAATTGACCACCCACAACGTGGGCAATTAGCTAAAGCATTCAATTAAAACTATATATTATGTCTATCATTAATTCCATACGCGATAAGTCGGCCTTGTTACTTATAGTAATTGGTGTGGCTATGCTTGCATTTATACTAGGTGACTTATTTTCAAGAAATTACCTCAACCAAGGTAATGAACGTATAGTAGGCGAAATAGATGGAGAGGAAATTACATTTGAGCAGTTTAGTCAGGAGTTTGAGGAGTTTAGGGCCAACTACGAAATGAACTTGGGCAGATCCCTAACCGAACAAGAATTGCCCGGCATTAGGCAACAGGCGTGGAGCCAATTGGTCTTTAAAAAAGCTTTTTACAAAGAGTTTGAAAAGCTAGGCATTACCGTTACCGACGAAGAAATGATAGATATGATTCAAGGTAACAATATAGATCCATCTTGGGCGAGTTTGTTTACCAATCAAGAAACGGGTGAGGTAGACCGCAATAATATTAGAAATTTCTTACAGAACATTCAGAACGCCCCGCCGCAAACCCAGGCGTTTTATCTCAACTTTGAAAGAAACCTGAAGCCAAACAGATTGAGAACAAAATACGAGAACTTATTGGGCGACACCTACTTTGCCACAAAAGCTGAAGCTGAGAGAGAATATATGCGCCAAAACTCTAAGGCAGATGTGCGCTATGTTTATGTTCCTTACTCTAGTATAGCAGACTCAACAGTTAGCGTGAGCGAAAGCGAAATGAGGGATTACTATAACAGCAATGAGGATGAATTCGATAGAGATGCTACCATATCTTTAGAATATGTAACTTTTCCGATAGAAGCAACGGAATTAGACATTGAAGAAATCAGAAGAGAAGCCGAAGCTTTGGTAATACCTTTTGAGAATACCCAAAACGACACTGCTTTTACGGCGGCCAATTCAGAAACAGCCAATAATTTTATTAATGCCAAGCCTAATAATTTACCTGCCGGCCTTAACATTGGTGAGTTTGAAGTAGGAAAAGTATTTGGCCCCGTTAGAGATGCAGACTTTTTTAAATTGTACAAAGTAATCGATATTACTGAAGATACTGTAGCGTATGCACGCGCCAGGCATATATTGATTAAAGTAGATGAAGACGGCAGCAACAAAGCAGAAGCTAGGGCCAAGGCCAGTCGCATTCTTAGTGAGATCAAAGGTGGTGCAGACTTTGCCCAAATGGCTGCAGAAAATGGCGAGGATGGCACCAAAACGAGGGGTGGCGATTTAGGCTGGTTCGACGAAAATACTATGGTAGCACCTTTTAGCGAAGCCGTGATGAGGGCTTCTAGTCCTGGTTTATTGCCTAACCTGGTAGAAACGCAATTTGGTTACCATATTGTAGAAGTGACCAACACCAAGACCTACAATAACTTTCTTTTGGCAGTGGTAGAGAAAGAAGTAGTTCCTAGTGATGAAACACGTTCAGAAGTTTATAGAAGAACAGGAGCTTTTGCCGTAGATAGAACCGAAGAAAATTTTATGCAGGCTGCTGAGGCAGATTCTTCACTTATAAGATACCAAGCCTTAAACATCGGTAAAAATGCCCGCTCTATCAACAATGTTTACGATCCTTCTGTAAGAACCATTATTACATGGGCATTTAGAGAGGCTGAAGTAGGCGATGTATCAGAGACTTTAGAGCTTGAAGATCAATTTATTATTGCTTTACTGACTGAAAAGACCGAAGACGGATTGGCTCCTTTTGATGAAGCCCAAGAGCAGATAAAACAGAAATTGTTGAAAGAGAAGAAAAAGGAGCAAATTCTTGCCAAGCTTGAAGGTTTGAGCGGTACAGTAGACGAGATAAAAAATGGATACGGCCAAGGTGCTGTAATCGCCCAAGCAACAGATATTTCTATGAATACTTCTTCGCTGCCTACAGTAGGGTTTGCTCCAAAGGCCATAGGAGAAATATTTAGCCTACAAACGGGCGAGACCTCGGAGCCAGTGGCAGACGAAAACGGTATTTTGGTTATTGAGGTAGAACAAGTAGATGAAGTGACCGAACTAGCCGAATATGCCTTGTACAGAGATCAAATTGAATCTAGGGCCAACAATGTAAATGTAGTTACTGGAAAAATCTCTAGAGCTATAGAAGAGTTTGCCGACGTTAAAAACGAGATATATAAATATTACTGATTTTAATAGTTCCTTTTTTAAAAAAACCTGTACTTTCACGAGTGCAGGTTTTTTTTGATATGATATTTTGCCAAAAACAGCTCGTGCTTTTTTTAATCTTCTGTCTATTTGCAGTCAATGCTTTTGGCAACACTCAATGGGCATCTCGACTGATTGCTTTCTCCTCAGAATACACAGACAAGGGACATCCTCACAGATATAGAGCGCAGCAAATTTTGGGAAAACCCAATAAACTGCCAGCCATAGGCAGCAGCCCTTGTGCTTGGTCGCCTGCTAAGCAAAATAGAGGTACAGAATGGATTGAGGTCGAATTTGAAAGAGCACAATTTGTACAGCAAGTAGTCATTGGGGAAAGTTTTAATTCGGGTTGCATAGTAAAGGTCGAAGCCATAGGCTCGGAGGGAGAGACAATTATTGTTTATGAAGCTGGCAAACACGGCGCTTCAAGAACAGCAGATGGGCTTTTTCATGTGTACATGCAAAAAACTGCCTTTAAGATAAAACGGGTACGGGTTACGCTAGATACCCGACAGGTAATAGGCTGGAATCACCTAGATGCCATTGCCATTAGTGATAGTACTATTCCTATAAAAGTTTTAATCAGATTGGTGGGTGATATCAAGCCTGAAGCCATAGAACCTTTGCCCGCTTCAGTAAACAGCCCCTATGATGAAATCCTCCCTGTAATATCGCCAGATGGTAAAACGCTTTATTTCGACAGAAAGAACCACCCTAAAAATATAAAAAGTGAATATGCCAATGACGATATCTGGGTATCTAGTTTTATTGAAGGAAGCTGGTCTGAACCCACTCATTTAAAAGGCCCACTTAATAATGAAAACCACAATTATGTATGCTCTGTAATGCCGGGTAGCAATGCGCTTTTACTTGGTAACATTTATGAGAAAGACGGCAGGGCTTCAGGAGGCGTTTCTATTTCTTATAAAGAAAATGGCAATTGGACTTTTCCAGAAGCTTTGCAGATTACAGGCTATCAAAATATAAATGAATACAGTGAGTTTGCCTTAAGCAGCAATAGAAAAGTTTTGGTGATGGCCATAGAAACCAACAGTTCTTACGGAGATAGGGACATTTACGTGAGTTTTGCCAATGAGAATGGAGAATGGAGCGAACCGCTAAATTTGGGGCCTCAAATAAATACCGCAGCTACTGAACTCACACCATTTCTCGCGGCAGATAATAAAACGCTTTTTTTTTCTTCTGCTGGTTTTAGCGGTTTTGGCAATACTGATATGTTTGTGAGCAAACGCCTAGACGATTCCTGGACAAAATGGACAGAGCCACTCAATATGGGGCCATTGCTCAATTCTGAAGATTGGGATATATCCTACACAGTAGATGCACTCGGCGAATACGCCTACTTTGTATCTTATGCCAATACCAATAATAATAGCGCAGATATTTTTAGGGTAAAGCTCCCGCAAGATGCCAAACCTGAGCCCATTGCTTTGTTAGAGGGCAATGTATACGATGCCGAAACCAAACAGCCAATCATGGCAGAAATTCTATACAAGCAGATTGATATGCCAAAAGAAACTGGAATCGTGCGTTCCAATCCAGAAGATGGCGCTTTTACAGTGGCATTATCTCCAGAAAAAAAATACCTTATATGGGCAAAGGCTAAAAATTATTATGCCTTGGCCGATACTGTGATGATAAGCATCAATAAAAATCCTCGGAAAAAGATATTTCTTAAGCCACTAAAGATAGGGGAAACCATAGCGCTGAATCGGATAAATTTTGTAAAAGGAGAAGCCTTTTTTTTAGAAGAATCCTATCCTGAGTTAGATAGGCTTACGCAAATGATGCTCGAAAGCGAAACTTTACACATATTACTCGAAGGGCATACAGATATTAGCGGAAATGCCCGAGCCAATCAAGCATTATCAGAAAGTAGGGTGCTCGCAGTAAAAGGATACCTTACTGAAAGAGGCGTAGAGGCCAATCGCATAGAGCTCAAAGCCTACGGAGAAACCAAGCCACTTACCTACCAAAGAGACGAAGCCAGTAAACGCAAAAACCGAAGAGTGGTATTTAAGGTTTTGGGGTTGTGATTAGGATTGTTAGATTAATATGATGCTTCAATAGAGATAGTGGTTTAGAATTTTGTTGAGTTGGAGCGTCGGGGCGAAGAAGTACAACTTCTTAGCTCAAAAACTCACATAACAATGAAGGCCATCTCAATACCCATATTTCTCCTTCCAAAAGAATTTTAACCTTTTCCTTAATTCTTCTTCTCGGGCGTTTTTGCCAGGTTTGTACAGGGTGGTTCCTGCAATTTCTTCAGGTAAAAACTCTTGCTCAGCAAAGTTATTTGGGTAGTCGTGGGCATACTTATAGCCCTTTCCATAGCCTTCTTTTTTCATAAGGGAAGTGGGTGCGTTTCGCAGATGCATGGGTACGGGCAAGTTGCCTTTTTCTCTAACCAACCGTTGGGCTTTTCTTATTGCGGTGTAACTGGCATTGCTCTTAGGCGAAGAGGCCAAGTAAGTGGCCGTTTGTGCCAAAATTAAATCGCACTCTGGGTAGCCGATAAAAGTAACTGCTTGGAAGCAATTGGTAGCCAAAACCATAGCAGTAGGGTTGGCATTACCTATATCTTCAGAAGCCAAAATGAGCATGCGCCTAGCAATAAATTTGGGGTCTTCGCCGCCTTCGATCATCCGTGCCATCCAATACAGGGCAGCGTTCGGGTCACTCCCTCTTATAGACTTAATAAAAGCAGAAATGATATCGTAATGCTGTTCGCCTGACTTATCGTACAATACCGTTTTTTGTTGGGCTATTTGCATGACTACCTCATCGGTGATCTCAATCTTATTATGCGGAAGCGCTTCCGTAACCATATCAAGTAAGTTGAGCAGCTTACGGGCGTCTCCGTCGGCAAGCCGTAAAAGTGCTTCTATCTCGTGCAAATGCACTTCTTTATTTTGCAGGTATTGATCCCTAGCAATGGCCTGGGTAATTAGGTTTTTAAGGTCTGTTTTTTCTAGTGCTTTCAGCCTATATACCTGACACCGTGAAAGTAAAGCGGCATTTACCTCAAACGAAGGGTTTTCTGTAGTAGCACCAATTAAGGTGATGATGCCCTTTTCTACAGCACCCAACAGAGCATCTTGCTGAGATTTGTTAAAGCGATGGATTTCGTCTATAAACAATACAGTATCTTGTGTGTACTTGGCTTGTTCAATAACGCCGCGTACATCTTTTACGCCAGAACTTATGGCACTTAAGGTTTTAAAAGGGCGCTGCATTTGTGCAGCTATGATATTGGCCAAGGTAGTTTTGCCCACTCCCGGAGGGCCCCACAAAATCATGGAGACCAACTGTTTGTTTTCCACCATTTTTCTGATAACACCTTGTCGCCCTACCAAATGGTCTTGGCCAATAAACTCATCTAAATGTTTGGGGCGCACTCTTTCTGCCAAAGGGATTTTCATGAATGAACTGTATTAAATGCTAAAAAATCGCTGCTTTACTAAAAATATGTTGGTATTAAAGTAAACCACTTTATGGATGAGCCCTTTTGACTTATTTAAAGCCATAATTTTTTTGATGTAAGATAAACAAAGCAGCAATAAAGTATTATATTTGTATTGAAGATAAATATACTAACAAACACTTCCTTTATTTTGTAAAGCAAGCTTTCCACAAAATTTAATAATCTAAATACTAATAACACTACCACAAAGTAATACGAACTTTTCAATACTACCGATGTAATATTTTTAGCTGAAGCTTAAATAAAATTACAAAAATCTTACTTGTAAAAAACTTTCAAACAAACTTTTCCCTCCTTCTTTCTATTATCTGTAGATTTGCGCCTAAGCAAATATCAACTTGGGTTTTTCCTATTAACCATTGATAATTTACAATTAATCATAAAACAAGTGCTTTGTAAAAGAATCATTCCCTGCCTTGACATTAAAGACGGCAAGACCGTAAAAGGTATCAATTTTATTGATTTACGAGATGCAGGCGACCCTGTAGAACTCGCTCAATTGTATAGCGAAAAAGGCGCAGATGAACTGGTTTTTTTAGATATAACTGCTACTGTTGAGAAACGCAAAACCTTAGTAGAATTAGTAAGGAATGTCGCCAAGCAAATTAATATCCCATTTACGGTTGGTGGCGGCATTAGCTCCAAAGAAGATGTTTCAGCCCTTTTAAATGCAGGCGCCGATAAGATTTCCATCAATTCTTCTGCGGTAAAAAATCCTGATTTGATCAATGAATTATCAAATGAGTTTGGGGCTCAATGCGTAGTGGTTGCCATAGACTCCAGATATGTGGATGGCGAGCACATAGTACATGTAAAAGGAGGCAGAGAAGCCACCGAAGTACGAACTATCCCGTGGGCAAAAGAAGTACAGGAAAGGGGCGCAGGTGAGATATTATTAACCTCTATGGACCATGACGGTACCAAGGGAGGCTTTGCCATAGAGTTGACAGGTTTACTGACAAAGATGCTACATATTCCAGTAATTGCCTCTGGCGGGGCAGGCAATATGGAGCATTTTGAAGATATATTTAGAGACAACAATGCTGATGCTGCACTAGCTGCTAGCATTTTCCACTTTAAGGAAATTGATATTCCTGATTTAAAAAACTTCCTCAAAAACAAAGAGATACCAGTTAGAATATAATTAACCAATACAAAGTGAAGACGGCTATAATACAAGAACAGACCACTGCCTCAATTTTAGGTGTAACACAGTTAGATAATGAACAGCTTGCCAAACTAAAGGCAAAAGAGCCTGTAGCACTGACTAATCATACTATACAAGAAATTGTAGGATTCGATGAATTTGATGACTATTTATTGGTCAAGGTTAGACTTGAGAAAAAAACTGAGACTACTTCAAAAGCGGCTTTTCTAGATTATTTGAGCAAAGTGATCCAACAAAGAAAGTCGGCAGGCACAGACAGTTCTTATACAGCACGACTTTTTGAAAAAGGCATCAATAAAATAGCACAAAAAGTAGGAGAAGAAGCTGTGGAATTGGTAATCGAAGCCAAAGACGATAACAAAGACCTTTTTCTTGGCGAAGCCGCCGATTTGCTCTTCCATTTCTTGGTTTTGCTAGAAGCCAAAGAAATTAAATTACATGAGGTGATTGAGGTTTTGCAGGAGAGGCATGGGAAGTAATCCATTACTGAATTAGCCCATGAATCAATTCATGGGCTAATTCGTAGTGAGCTACTCTCAATAAGTCTTCGTCATATCACTTGGTATTGCAATTACAAAATCGGCCAAGCCAATATTTTTTTCGTCTAAGCCGCTTACATCGCCTTCTTCTACACTGCTAATGGTTACAATTTTCAGTTTGGATTTTTTTTGTTTTAAATACCAGTAAATCCCCTCAAAATTATTGGAATGATAAGCGCCATTGTAATGTAAAACCTGCTGGTCTTTTTTTAGATTTTCCAATATAAAATATGCCATGGTAGCATCTTTAACCGCTTGGGCATAAGCAAAATTATTGGCTTTGCTGTTATCACCACCACCATGGGCTCCCATCATGGCCAACATGTTTTTATAGCCTGGTAACTCTAAGTCTACCTCTATTGGGAGTGGCGCGATCCAATTTTTGGCTTCTTTTTCTAAATCTTTTAATGCATCCAAACCTTCTCTAGAAACCAAACTTGCATAACGTCTAGGTATATTGCTTGCCACAAAAGTCAACTTATTTTCTTTGGCAAATAGCAATAAAGGGCGGTAGTCGGTGGCGTAATTGTTCCAAATTTTAGCTTCATTCTCCAAATGCGATTCTTTTATTTTTCCCGCAAAAAATTCATCAATAATGATTTGATCATCTGCTTCGAACATTTCGGCAGCCAATACTAAGTTTTCTCCTTTTTGCTCATGCAACTTTTTAGTGACTTGGAGTTGCAGCCAATGGCAAATAGGGTTGTTGTGTAACTCGCCAAAAAGTACTACATCAGCTTCATTTAGAGTCGAAAGCATGTTTTCAAAATCGGCGGGCTTGCCCTCTTTATCGAAAAGTTGGTAGGCGGGTAAATGTTGCTGTGCAAAAGACATGGGTAAAACAAAAAATAAACTGATAAATAGGTTTATCAATCGCATATTCTAATCTGCTGGTTAAAAACAAAACAATTTTTCAATCTATTAAAGATAATACAAAGCAAATTAAAAAAAAGACCATGCCCAAAACGCTAAGATTGATATTAGGCGACCAACTGAATGAAAACCACTCTTGGTTTAAAGAAAAAAGTGACAACATTACTTATGTGATGATGGAAGTAAAG
>CAKZMZ010000430.1 GCA_937129345.1 uncultured Thalassovita sp.
TTGGCAAGAGACTTCGACCCCGACCGCTTAGAGGCTTCAAAAGAAGTAGCCAAAGAGTTTATTAGGGGCAGGAGCAATGATCGTATTGGTTTAGTGGTTTTCAGCGGCGAAAGTTTTACTCAGTGTCCTTTAACTACGGACCATAAGGTTTTGCTCAATCTTTTCTCAGACATTAAGAGCGGTATGATAAAAGACGGCACTGCCATAGGTATGGGTTTGGCTAGCGCCGTTAACCGTTTAAAAGACAGCGACGCCAAAAGCAAGGTTATCATACTCCTCACCGATGGCGTGAATAATTCAGGTGCCATAGCCCCGATTACAGCAGCAGAAATTGCCGAGAAATTCAACATCAGGGTTTATACAATTGGGGTAGGCTCAACAGGTACGGCACCTTTTCCGGTACAATCGCCTTTTGGTGGTGTGCAGTATGTAGACCAAGAAGTTGAGATAGATGAAGAGGTTTTACAGCAAATAGCAGAAATGACCAACGGTGCGTATTTTAGGGCTACCGATAACGAAAAGCTAAAAGAGGTGTACGCAGAAATTGATCAACTAGAGAAATCGAAAATAGATGTTACCGAGTTTAGCAAAAAGAAAGAAGAATTTTTGCCTTTTGCCATACTTGCAGCTTTCTTATTATTGATTGAAGTAGGCCTGCGAAATACTATTTTAAGGGCTGTACCATAGTAGCTATTGTTAAAAGTGTTTAGCGCAAGCAAATAAAAATTAAAACAGATAGGATTATGTTCAGATTTGAGCATCCAGAATTTTTATACGGATTATTTTTGTTGCCTGTCTTACTGATTTTTTTCTGGTTTGCTGGCAACAAAAGAAGAAAATCTTTGGCTAGGCTTGGCGAGCTGCAAATTATCGAGCCACTTATGCCAACGCTTTCCTATATTCGTCCCAAAATCAAGAACTTTTTTCTGATTCTCGCTTTTGGCTTTTTATTTTTGGCCTTGGCCAATCCGCAAGTGGGCTCAAAGCTAGAAACGGTTAAAAGAAAAGGCGTAGAAATCATGATTGCCATTGATGTTTCTAACAGCATGCTAGCAGAAGACATCAAACCAAATAGGCTAGAGCGCGCTAAAAGAGCGATCAGCCAACTTATAAAAAAACTGCGGAACGATAAGATCGGCTTGGTGGTTTTTGCGGGTGATGCTTACATACAATTGCCCATTACTACAGATTATGCTGCAGCAAGAATGTTCTTAGAGAGTGTGAACACCAACATAGTACCTGTTCAGGGTACTGCCATTGGCAAGGCCATAGAGATTTCCACAGAGTCTTTTACTTCAGACGAAACTAAAAACAAGGCATTGATCATTATTACCGATGGTGAAAACCACGAAGACGATGCCGTGGAAACGGCAAGCAAAGCGGTTGAACAAGGCATAATAGTTCATACAATTGGTATGGGTTTGCCGCAAGGAGCGCCCATACCTGTGTATAACCGAAATGGGCAACAAGATTTTAGAAAAGACAACTCAGGCAACATAGTAGTAACCAAACTGAACGAAAACATGCTCCAAAGCATTTCAGCGGCAGGGAGCGGTATGTATGTTCGCGCCAATAATGCGCAAACAGGCTTAGAAACGCTTTACGATAAAATAAATGAAATGGACAAGGAGGAATTTGAGTCTAAAGTTTTTGCAGATTATGAGGATAGGTTCCAAATCTTTGCATTGTTGGCTTTAGTCTGTCTATTGTTAGAGTTTGTTATCCTGCCCCGTAAAAATAAGGTTTTGAGTAAAATTGATTTATTCAGATTTAAGGTATAAGCTTATGAAGCATTTCAATTTAATTTTCACGCTATTACTTTCCATCTTTTTTGTAGATGTTGAGATTTCTTTGGCGCAAGAAGAAAGAAAATTTATTAGAGAAGGAAACGACCACTACGAAGAAAGCGATTTTGAAAAAGCAAGGCAATCCTACTTAAAAGGTGTAGAAGCCAATGCAGGCTCTTTTGATGCTGCTTTTAACTTAGGTGATGCACTTTATAAAAGCGGGCAATATGAGGAAGCGGAAAAGCAATTTCAGGCTTTAACGCAAACTGCCCAAAATAGCGGCCAACTTTCAGAAGCCTACCACAACTTGGGCAACAGCTATTTGGAGCAGCAAAAATACCAAGAAAGTATAGAGGCTTACAAAAATGCGTTGCGAAACAATCCCTCTGATGATGAGACGCGGTACAACTTGGCCTACGCTCAACAGAAACTGAAAGAGCAGCAACAACAAAACCAGCAGAATCAAGACCAAAACCAAGATAAAGATCAGGATCAGCAAGACCAGCAAAATCAAGATCAGCAGGATCAACAAAATCAAGATCAGCAAGAACAAAACAAAGATCAACAAAACCAGCAACAGCAGAACCAAGAACAACAAGGCGAGGAACAGCAACAACAGCCCCAACCTCAGGGTATTTCTAAAGAAGATGCAGAAAGGCTGTTAGAGGCACTCCAAAACCAAGAGCAAGAGCTTCAAGAAGAGATGAAAAAGAAAAAGGCAAAAGCAAAATCGGCCAAGGTGGAAAAAGACTGGTAAATGTTTGGTTTGTAGCATAGTGCTACGCTATCAGTTTAAGGTGCTTTATGCGATACTGTTAAATAATGATAAATTTTTGCCAATTTTCGCATAAAAGGGTTTTTTAAACTAAATGGGTTCAAGCCCTTTAAAATCCATATTTTAACCAATTATTTTGCTGCATTTATGAAAGCAAATAAAGTCTATAAATTATATTACTTGCTTTTGGTAAGCTTATTACTTTCCAGCACTTATTTGTATGCTCAAGATGTGAGCTTTAAAGTTAATGCCCCTAAAGCAGTGACAACTGGCGAAAACTTTCGCATCATTTACACGGTAAATGCCGAGGGCGAAAATTTTAAGGCGGGCAAGGTCTCAGAAAATATACGCATACTCTCTGGGCCTAATCTATCTACAAGTTCTAGCGTACAGATTATAAATGGTAAGATGTCTCAGAGCATGAGCCAATCTTATACCTTTTACGCTGTGGCTACCAAAGAAGGAAACATAGAAATAGCCCCTGCTACAGTAGAAGTAGACGGCGAAACCTACACATCAGAAGCGGTAAATATTGAAGTAGTGAAGGGCAGCAATGGCTATTCGCAACAATCTCAGCAGCAGCAAAGTCAAAACACCAACATCCCTCAAGCAGAAATATCAAATAAAGACCTATTTGTGCGCGTAGCGGTGAGCGATAAGGACATATACCAAGGCGAGAGTACTTTGGCCACAATAAAAGTCTATACAAGAGTAGACCTTGAAGGTTTCGAAGATTACAAGTACCCCTCTTTTAATGGTTTTTGGAGTGAAGATTTAGATGTAGCTAATAGGATTTCGCTTGAAAGGGAAGTGGTAAACGGTGAAATCTATAATGTAGGGGTGTTTAAAAAAGTATTGCTATTTCCCCAGCAAAGTGGTACACTTAAGATTGAGCCTTTTGAGTTAGACTGCATTGTGCGCCAAAGAGTAAAACGTAGGAGAAGGTCGAACGATCCTTTTAGCATGTTCGACGAGTTTATGGGAGGCAGTTATCAAAGGGTTTTAAAGAAAGTATCAAGCCCTGAAGTGAACCTTAACGTAAAACCTATGCCGGTTTCCACAAGGCCAAGTTCTTTTGGGGGTGCGGTGGGTAACTTCAAGGTTTCTACCTCGGTAGATTTAATACAGGTAAAAGCCAATGAACCAATCAATTACAAGGTTAAGGTTTCGGGAAATGGCAATCTAAATTTTATAGATGCGCTTGCTATTGATTTTCCGCCAGATTTTGAGGTTTACGACCCCAAGCAGCAAAATAATTACAAGGCCTCTGCCAATGGCATTGCAGGTAGCAAGACCTTTGAATATTTGGTAATACCAAGAAGGTACGGAAATTACACCATTCCATCGGTAAGTTTTTCATGGTTCAATCCCAATACAGGTAAGTATGAAACCCATACAACTGAAGCCTATGAAATTGAAGTGCTCAAAGGTGATCAAGAAGAGGTTACCGTTATGGGGCCTAACACTGTAAAAGAGAATGTGCGTATGTTGGGTCAAGATATCAGATATTTAAAAACTGCCAATATCAACTTTAAAAGTCCGTCTTCTTTTTTTGTAGGAACGGGTGGTTTTTATGCAGCATATTTGGTCCCTTTGGCCATTTTTACAGCCTTTATATTTTATGTTAGAAATAAAAGGAAAGAGAATGCCAACATTTCTCTTGTAAAGAACAAACGCGCAGGTAAGTTGGCTAAAAAGCGCTTACAGGTCGTAGAGACCCACATGAAAGAAAATAACAAAGATGCCTTTTATCGAGAACTGCTCAATGCTATTTGGGGCTACATAGGAGACAAATTACTCTTAGAGCGGGCATCTATGACAAAAGACAATGTAAGAGAGAAATTGTCGGACGCACAAGTACCTGAAGAACAAGTCAATGAATTTGTGCAATTTATGGATGAGTGTGAGTTCGCTCAGTTTTCTCCAGATAAAAATGCTTCATTACAGCAAGTTTATGACAAGGCTGTGGTACTTATTACAGAATTAGAAAGTAAAATCCAAAATAAAGTAACTGTTTAATCTAATTTAAAAATGGCTTTAAAGATTCGTTTTTTTTGGATGTGTTTCTTAGGGGTGTTATTTGCTGCATTTGCCCAAGATTACTCCTCGCAATTAGAGGAAGCAAAACAGTTGTATGATGAAGGCAAGTATTTGGCATCAGCAGAAAAGTATGAGGCCGTGCTTGATCAAAGCGAAAAAATTTCTTTTGAAGTATACTACAACTTAGGTAATGCGTATTTTAAAGCAAACAAATTGCCTGAGGCCATACTCAATTACGAAAGGGCAAAAAAAATAAACCCCAATAATGAGGATCTACTATTCAATCTAGAGATTGCAAACCAACAAGTAGTAGACGAATTTGAAAAAGTGCCAGAATTGGGTATCAATAAATGGTATAAGTCTTTTGTGTTCAGCCTTTCATCTAATGTTTGGGCTTATTTAAGTGTGTTTACTTTTATAGCTTTATTGGTGGCTTTGGCTTTTTTCCTTACTGCTAAAAACATAAATACCAAAAAAGCAGCATTAAGTACAACCATTGTGTGTTTACTCATATCTGGTTTAGCATTATTATTTGCTTCCACCCAAAAAAGCATGACCCTAAAAAATAAGGAGGCCATTATTTTTGCACCTAATGTAACAGCTACCAGCGCACCTGCCGAGCAAAGTACTTCACTGTTTGTATTGCACGAAGGTACTAAGGTACAAGTAATAGAAGAACAACCTAATTGGGTGCGCATTAAAATCAGCGATGGCAACATAGGTTGGCTTCCTGCCAGCGATGTAGAGCTCATCTAGTATACCTAAAACTCAGGCTGGTAAAAGTTGCTCAAAATCAATTTCTTTTCCGGAGCATGTAGAGGATAAGGTATATGCCTAAGGCAAAAGCAGTGGAAAACCCTATAAAACTAATGAGGGGTATGCCTAAAAAATAGATGGTACCTTTATTATAAGGCACATTTAAACTAATGGCAGAGCCAATGATTAAGGCAGATACAATTAAAGCAGTAGAAAGTTTGTTTGAGGCACTGTCAATTTTTCTACTAATTGAGTCTATACCAGTAAGGTGCACATTTACTTTTAAATCGCCCCTCCTCAATTTTTTAATGATAGTTCTCAGCTCAGAAGGGAAATTATACAGCAAAGAGCTCAGTTGTGTGAGTGTATAGTAAAGGTCTAAGCTCAGGTTTTTTGAAGAAAACTGCTCCGACACCAATTTTTTACCATAGGGTTTTATAAAATCCAATGTCTGAAATTTTGGATGCAGCATATTGCCAATGCCCTCCAAAATTGCCAATGCCCTCAAAATTAAGAAAACATCTCCGGGAACTTTAAGCTGGTACTTATAAATAATTTTCTGTAACCTAAAAGTAAGCGCTGCCATGCCATCTTCTTCATTGGCAAAGACAATCATGTCTTCTATTAACTCATTAAGGTCGTTTTCAAAACTGCGCATTTCCTCAATGTCGCCATCAATGGCCAAGCGCCTTAGATTAATGGCCATGCCTTTGGCATCTTGTTGTGCCAAACCAATAAACACACCTGCAAAAGCATATTTATTTTGCTTGGTGAGTTTGCCGATCATACCAAAATCTATGAGTACGAGTGTGCCATCTGGTTTTACCAACACATTGCCCGGGTGAGGATCAGCGTGAAAATACCCAAATTCAAAAATTTGCTTTAGATAGATATCCAATCCTCTTTCAGAAATCTCTACTGGAGAAAGCCCCCAATCTTTAAGCTGAGGAACATCAGTAATTTTACATCCGCTCACAAACTCTATAACAACTACCTTTTTGTTAGAGAGTTGCTTAAAAACCTTAGGTATATAAAAACTAGACTCGTCTTTATATAGCTTTTTAAAATTGAGCATGTTGTTCGCCTCAATGCTATAGTCTAGCTCATTGTTCATGCTCTTCTCAAAGGTCTCGGCAATTTCTAAGGGGTTAAGAATGCCATTCTTCTTAAAATAGTTTTCGAGAAGCCTCACTAAGTCTTTTATGAGTGCCAGATCGGTAAGTACCTTAGTTTTGATCCTAGGTCTTTGCACTTTTACCACTACATCCTCACCTGATTGCAACCTAGCCCTATGTACCTGTCCTATAGAGGCTGATCCAATAGGGATTTCGTCAAAATAAATAAAATTTTCCTCTATGGTTTTTCCTGTGGTTACTGCCACAATTTCTTTGGCTACTTTACCATCAAAGGGGGGTACTTTATCTTGTAGTTTTTGAAACTCATGTATCAATGAAGGAGGCAGCAACTCAGGCCGATTGCTGATCATTTGTGCGAGCTTAACAAAAGTGGGGCCTAGCTCTTCAATTACCATTCGTATTCTTTCCCAACGGGTCAGGTCAAAAACTGACTTTTCTGCCCTTACCCAGTTAACTTTATTTTGAGTAGGGATAAATCTTTTTAAAGCTGTAGAAGTAACTATGTCTTCAAAGCCATATCGCACCAAAACCTGTATAACCTCTCTTATTCGGTTCGATTTTTTTACAGTTTGGCCTAGCAACATTTTTTAAAAAGAAATATAGTGTAAACGGCAGCTTGATAAGCTAGATTTAAAAATTTGGCCTAATATATATAAAAATGCCGGTCACTTTAAAAAGGACCGGCACATAATTACTCATGATTTGATTAAGCTTTGGCTTCTTCAGCTATTTTTTTTGTGCTTTTTGTTGTTTTGGTCGATTTAGTGGTCTTGGTCGGAGCTTGCTTAGCTTCTAAAGCTTCAATTCTGGCCTTTAGTAAATCGACTTCTTCTCTCTGGGCAAAACGGAAAGATTTTACTGTTTTTTCAGTCATTTTTTTCAACTGAGTTTCAAATTCCTCGCGCTTTTCATCCACGTTTTTCTCGAAGTCGTTCACGATTTTTTTACCTTCTTCTATAGAAAGCTTTTCGTCTTTTACCAATTCATCTACTACGCTCTGAAGTTTTTCGGCTGTTAACGATACGATACCTACTCCTGCGTACAAAAATTTCTTAAAAAGATCTTCCATGATTTTATACTTTAAGTTTGATTAAATTACTATGCAAAGTTACTACAAAAATAAAAATATTATGCATGCATAATAAACTATTTTACATAAAATAGTTCAGTTTTGTTATACGAGCTTGAGCACAATAAGTTTTTCTGATTACAAACAAATATATTTTTCTTAGCTGTGTAATGTTATGATTTAAGTCAGCCTTTACGCATAGTTGTTATGCCTCTGATAAAAACCTACCTTATTAATTCTAAAATGTGTGTTTTTAGAGCATAGAGCACAAATACAGATTATAAAAATACAGAGCGGCTACAATAGGCATTCTAAAAGCGATTACATATTCCTGCTCAAATAAAAAGCTATAAAAAGTTCTATTTTTATAGGAGCGTATATTTGGTGGCTTTTTCTAAAAAAAGTTGCTGCTACTTATAATAAGTATTTCTTTAGGAGACAATTGACCAAAAACTTACATGTAAGAAAATGCGCTTTCTGCTAAATACAGGGCTCAAAAATCGTATTTCATTATAGATTCTTTCATTATGAGGTAAAAGCCTTATTTTTAATGATATAGAAAGGGTTAAAAAACAACTTTTGCTTTTCCGTTTCCTTTTTTTTTACAATTTTTGTGTTGTTATTCCTGCAATTAAACAAATTGTAAATTTAATTTTTTAAGCGTTTGCGCAATTATCGTTGGTTAGCGTGGCTGATTTTTTTGAGCTCGTGTGTAAATCAGAATAATCTGGTGTATTTGCAAACAGATACAAACCAGTCCTACAAAAATTACGAGACCCCTGAATATAAAATCAGGCCTCTGGATATCCTAAATATTGACCTCAATAACTTTAGTGGCAGTACTATTGATTTTTTTAAAGGTGATGCAGGCGGAAATCCACAGGCCATACAAGGTATAGCACAGGGTAATCCCGCTTTTTTTTATTTTAAAGGATATGTGGTAAACGATGCTGGTACAATCGATCTACCTATTATCGGAAAACTTGAGGTTAAAGGGTTGACGGTAAGTGAAATCGAATCCATTATCAACGAAAAACTGGGTGAAGTGCTGCAGAAGCCATCAGCAAATGTTAAATTAGCCAACTTTAGGGTTTCTGTTTTGGGAGAGGTTAAAAGGCCAGGTGTACAGTATGTTTACGACAAGCAGTACACGCTTTTACAGGCACTTAGCCAAGCAGGCGACCTTACCGACTTTGGAGATAGAAAAAAAGTAAGGTTGGTGAGGAAAAACGAAGAAGAATCTGAAATTATAATTCTCGACTTAACACGGCCCGATTTGATATCGGCAGATTATTTCTTTTTACAGCCTAATGATGTGATATATATACAACCTGTTAAAGCCAAAGCATTTTCTATAAACTCAAGAGTGGCTTCTTTAGGCTTGTCTATACTCTCTATATTATTAGTAGTAGTTAATATTACAAGAAACTAATGGTGGAAAAGAACGGAAGAGAAGAAATTTTGCTCGTAGAAGAGGAACAACCCTTCGATATAAGAGCTTTTATTGGCAAAATCATCTTCCATTGGTATTATTTTGTTATTTGTGGAGTACTTTTTTTGTCAGGTGCTTACCTGTACCTAAGGTATGCCCAACCTATTTACGAAGCCAAATCAACAATTCTAATAAAAGATGAAAAAGGAGGAGGGCTCAGTGCCGATGCTTTTTTAGAAGGGCTC
>CAKZMZ010000431.1 GCA_937129345.1 uncultured Thalassovita sp.
GGTTCTGAGATGACTGCCGCTGCTTTTGGACAAGTTGGTAAAGTACGCCGCGACCCATTCGCTATGCTGCCATTCTTAGGTTACCACGTTGGAGATTACTTTAACCACTGGTTGCAGTTTGGCCGCTCATTGGCCAATCCTCCAAGAATGTTTGTTGTAAACTGGTTTAGAAAAGACGATGAAGGCAATTTCCAATGGCCAGGTTTCGGAGACAACATGCGCGTACTAGAATGGATTGTTGGTAGAGTAAGAGGAAATGCAGGTGCAGTAGAAAGCCCAATCGGTTGGATGCCTACCTACAAAGACATCAACTGGGACGGCCTAGATTTCTCTGTAGAGAAGTTTGATGAAATCATGGACATTGATCGTGAGCAATGGAAACAAGAAGTTTTCGGACACGAAGAGCTCTTCGAGAAAATGTATGACAAACTTCCTAAGGAGTTCACTTTCATGCGCGAGCTAATGCTCTCAAGTCTATGGAGATCTCCAGAAAAATGGGAACTAGCTCCTGAAAGGGTTTAATGTACAACCTAATTGCATTAAATCAATGAGCATGCCTTAGTCTTTTACAAAAGCGAGGCAACTCTAAAAAAATGAAGCGGTGTAGAGTTTTCTCTATGCCGCTTTTGTATTTTTATCCTAAAAATCTTTATGCCAAGCAAAATAGATATTGAGGCTTATATAAATCGAATCAAATATCAAGATGAGCTTAGACCAAATCTTGAAGTGTTAAAAAAGCTACAAAAGCAGCATCTTTTGCATGTGCCTTTTGAGAACTTAGATATCCACTACCACAACAAAATCCATTTAGACCTCAATGCATTTTATAAAAAAGTGGTACAAGGAAAAAGAGGCGGCTTCTGTTATGAGTTGAACGGATTATTCAATCAGTTGCTGCTTGCGCTCGGTTTCCAATCAAAGATCATCTCTGCAAGGGTATACAGTAAAAAACTTGATGATTTCGGGCAAGAGTTTGACCATTTGGCCATCATCGTAAATCTCAACCAAGTAGAGTATCTGGTGGATGTAGGATTTGGAGAGTTCTCCTTTCATCCATTAAAATTTGAGCTCCAAACTGCGCAAAAAGATCCAAGAGGTAATTTCATTGTAGAGTCCTACAAAAAAAATTATTATGTAGTATCCAAAATTATAGATGGCAATAAGAAGCCAGAATATATTTTCTCTGAAAAGGAAAGAGATTTATCTGAATTTACAGAGATGTGCCACCACCACCAAACAAGCCCTAATTCCCATTTTACAAAACAAAAGCTTATTAGCAGGCCTACAGAAAATGGACGTATTACGCTTACCAATAATACGCTCAAAATCACTGAAGACAATAAAAAACCAGTAGAAAAATATTTTAAAGACGAAGAATTCTTGAATTATTTGAGTAAATACTTTGATGTGGAGTACCCTACCAAATAGTTTCTAGCAATTTAACTTTTCAAAAAAATGCATGCTTCGTTTCTATTTGATACTAAAAAAATACTTCCCACTCTCAAGCTCGTAAACGACCTTACCATCATCCCTTAGTTTTTTGGTTATGGATGGATGCGAAGCGTCGATATCTTTGCCACTTTCTTTTACTTTATGTGTGTCTAAGACCAAAGAAGCAGTACTGTTGGTAGGTACTTCTACCTCGTATTCTATTTTTTTACCCTTTCTCTCCCAAGAAGAAACAATTGTACCAAAGGGGCTTTCATGACTGGCAGAAAACTGTTCGAGCCCTGCTACAAAATTGGGTCGTAGAATCACATTTTTAAATCCCGGACTTTTTTCATCGGGGAAAATACCGCCAAGCGCTTTGTAATACCAAGCGTTGATCTCCCCAAACATAATATGGTTCATAGAAATGTCTCTATCTGATTTGGGATCCCAGTTTTCATAAAAAGTAGTGGCGCCATTGGCAATCCACCAACCCCAAGAAGGATAATCATTTTGAGAAGCCACTTCCCAAGCCAAATCGGCATAGCCATTTTCGCTCAATGCATTTAAAATGGTTTTGGCACCTAGCAGACCTACATCTATGTGTTTATTGTCGGCTTCTACTCTCTTAGCAAGATTGGCTGCAACTTTATCTACCATACCTGCAGGAACCACGCCCCAGTAAAGTGGAGCACTAAGCTCTGTTTGTAATCCGCTGCCGTAAATCCCCGTTTCTGCATCCAAATACTTATCATTAATGGCCTTTTTGATTTTTAGCGCTAAGGCCGAATATTGCTTATGGTCGGCTTCTTTACCTATAATCTTAGCCATTTTGGCAAGAATACGTGCATCTACATAGTAATAAATAGACGAGGTTAACTCCTTAGGCGAAACCGACTTAACAGGCACCCAATCACCTAAACCCCAATCTGTTAGGCCATCTGTACTGCGTTCGCCTATGGCACCTAAGTAGCGTTTTATGTTCTCATAGCAAGCCTCTAAAAGCGTTTTATCTCCATAAAATAGATAGATATTCCAAGGGATAATGGCAATGGTGCTTGTCCAGTCGGGGCCGTTTGCCCATGTATATCCCCAACCGTTGGAAGGAATAATAGCGGGCAGCACACCATTGGGTTGTTGCTCGTCTCTATGGTCCGCCAGCCATTTTTCGTAAATGGTGATGCCCTCAAAGTTGTACAGCCCCGTTTCTATGGCAATATGCGCATCGCCAGTCCAACCGTTTTTCTCGCGCTGTGGGCAGTCTGTAGGGTATCCAAAAAGATTGGAAAGGTAAGACGCATTGGCCGCCTTCCAAATTTTTTCTAGCACCTTGTTAGAAGATTGTAATTTGCCTACAGGTGGCACATCGCTATGCATAAAATAAGCTATAAGACTTTCTTGATCAAGTTTTAAAGGTTTATCTGAACTGACCTCCACATACTGAAAGCCTTTGTAATTGAACTTAGGTCTAAAGGTTTCCTCACCTTTACCGCTTAAAATGAAAATATCGGTTTGAAAAGGGTCTGAGTCATCGGTAGGTCGATAGTGTACATCTATGTTAGACATATCTGCATTGCCTTCTTGATCCAAGCGCTCAACATGTTTTAGCCGAATAACGGTGCCTTCTTCGCCAGCTACCTTGATCTGTGTCACACCAGACATATTTCTACCAAAATCGTACAAACACTTATTTTTACCTACTTGTGTAAATGATGTTGCTTTGATTTCTTTTACGTGCCTTACCGGGTGCAAAGCCTGCGCAGTAATGTTTTGCGATGGGGCATTGGTAGCCATCGCATTTCCCCATGCTGCATCATCAAACTCAAAAGTGTTCCACCCTGCTTGCTCTAGTCGGGCATCGTAATGCTCAGCTGTGTAAATGCTATTAAAAATCACTGGAGAAAGGGCAGTTTTCCAGCCTTGTGCTGTACTGATGGTCTCTACTGAGCCATCGCTGTATTGTATCCTGAGGTCCATACAAAATTTAGGACGGGCCCGCCAAGGGGCTTTGTCAAAATACCAAACCGCGGTTGACTGATGGTTGTACCATCCATTGCCCAAAAGCACACCGATGGCATTTTTACCCACTTGCAGGTGCTCACTTACATCGTAAGTCACGTACAGATTTCTGCGGTCAAATCGGGTGTAGGTAGGATCTAACTCATGATCTCCTACCCGCTCGCCATTGATAGATAATTCGTACAGGCCCGCAGCGGTAATGTATGCCCGAGCGGTAGTGATTTTTTTGCCCACATCAAAAGTTCTCCTAAAATACGGCGCTTCTTTTTTGTTGTAGTCAGGCGAATCTGTGATCCAGTGGCCCTTCCAACTACTTTGATCGATCATGCCCATTTCAAAAGAAGCTATGGCCGACCAACTAGACCAATTACCATTTTTATCTTTAAGGCGCACCTTCCAAAAATACCTTGTAAACGCT
>CAKZMZ010000432.1 GCA_937129345.1 uncultured Thalassovita sp.
TAACTCAAGTATGGATTTGGCTTTCTGCTCCTTGTTATCGAACCAAGCATTGAAAAGCTGCATAAAAATCCACTGTGTCCACTTGTAAAATCTCGGTTCAGAGGTATTTACCTCCCTACTCCAATCGAAGCAGAACCCGATTTTAGATAACTGATTCTTAAAAGTGGCTATGTTTTTCTTAGTGGTTATCGCTGGATGTTGCCCTGTTTCTATGGCATATTGCTCTGCAGGCAAACCGAAGGCATCAAAACCCATAGGATGCAGTACATTAAACCCCTTGAGGGTTTTGTATCTGCTAAATATATCGGAGGCTATGTAACCAAGCGGATGCCCAACGTGTAAGCCCGCTCCTGACGGATAGGGAAACATGTCCAACACATAATACTTTGGTTTGCTGGTATCATTTTCTACTTTGTAAATACCTTTCTCACTCCAATACTTCTGCCATTTAGGCTCTGTGCTTTTATGATCGTATTCTACCATTTACCTCAGTTTTTTACGCATAGATTTAAAACTTGCAAAGTTAGCTGATTTTTTATGAAAAGCAGCCTTAAGCTACCCAAAGCTTTATGAGTCTCTGTCCCGCCTAAAAGCCAAAAAAATTTGTAGCATGTACCTTTTTTAATATTGAAAATGCAAATACAAATTGGGAGACCAAATAGTGCTTAGCCATTTTTTCTAGTATATTATATTTATGGCCTCTTCTATTATAGTAAATATAGCGGGTGTAGTGCCCAATACCTCGCCGTCGGCTTCAATGCCCAATACTTGTTTGCTGTCGACCTGGAGCTCTACCACTTTTTTATAGAAAACCTGCTCGTGGTTGATATACCTTCCTAGCTTTAGTGGCAAGAGATTTTTAAGATAAGTCCACAGGCTTACATCACCTACAATAGTTATGGCCAAATCTTTTTTAAAGGGGCTAGCGTTGGGAGCGATGCACAATCCACTTCCGAAATATTTACCATTGGCAATTGCAATAAGCTTAACCTTTCCTTCCCAATGCCAATCGTCTGCTTTGCAAGCAACTTCTTTGTTTTTATATAGGGTAAATGTTTTTGCTATGGCCTTAAAATAAGAAAAATCTGCATTCAATTTTTGAGTGTCTCGGTTGACTGCTTTCATCACCTCATAGCCCATGCCTAAGCTAGCAATATTCAGGAAATACCTTTTTTCTTTTTTGCCGTTCTCGCTAGTAAAAAGAACGCACCCGACATTGACCTTTCGAAAAACTTGCGCTTTTAATTTTACCAATATCGATTTAAGTGAGCTCTCAAAATTGAGTGTCTTTTGGAAGTCATTGGCAGAGCCAACAGCCATAAAGCCCATAAGGCAAGTATCTGCTTTGCCAGCATCAAAAATACCATTTACAATTTCATGGAATGTGCCATCTCCCCCAACCGCTATTAACACTTCGTGATTTAGCGCTGCATCTGAGGCAATTTGCCTGATTGACTTCTCCGGACTACTTTTGAAAAGTTCTATCGAATATTCGGCATTATCAATAGCAGCACTATTCAACTCATTTTCGATACTTGCAATTTTTTTGCTGTGCAAGCTATTAGCGATAATAGCGATTGTTTTTAAAGACATTCCTGATCCGTAAAAATATGATACATTGCTTAGACAACTATTGGGTGTTTAAAAAAACCTCCAAATTTACTCGCTAAACACATGCATCAACATCCTTACAGCATATTTTTAAACGGCAATTCTATCTCAATAGAAAATGCTAAGGAACAATTAGAACAAAAAGAGGCAACCTTGGCCTTTCATGGGTTTGGGCAGCATGCTGGAGTATTCAAAAGAATTTCTGCTCAAGAAAAAAACACTGTGTTTTTTTGCTTCGATCTTTTTTTTCACGGTAAAAGCAAGGAAATAAAGTTTTCAGAAGCCTACGATATAGAGATTTTTGTAAATGAAATTGATTTTTTTTTACAATACCATTCTATACAAAGATTTAACCTACTGGCCTTTTCTATTGGTGCCCGTCCCTGTTTGGCCATAGCTCAAAACTTTAATAATAGAATAGACAATTTACAACTGATTGCACCCGATGGCATTTATGAAAATCCATGGTACCACTTTGCTACTAGAATAGCCCTTGGCAGGCTGAGTTTTAAGGTTTTGGCAAGAAATGAAGATTTGTTAAGGGCATCCATAGAGCGAAGCCTTGTAATGACAAATGGCAGGTTAAAACTATTTAAGCTAGCCCTTAAGGTCTTAAATGAGCATTCTACTACCAAAGTGTACCATACATGGCTTACATATTCTAATTTTAGGTTTGATGCGAAAAAAATCATTAGGCAACTACAAGCTAAAGACGCCCAAGTGAAGGTTGTTCTTAGCAACAACGATCATGTAATCAAGGCCGGCAAAGTACGAAAGAAGCTAAATGCATGTGGTGAAATATTTATAACTGTAAATTATGAGCACGAAAAGATTCTACAAAAACTAGTTAAAATCGGTTTTTTTGAAAAGGATAAAGCCACATCCTAAATTTAATTTAGAGAAAAGCACTGCATTTACATTTAGTTTATCTAAATTTGCAGCCCAATTGAGGAAATTCCAAGAGACCCTTTCCTCCTAAATCAGTTTTTCAACTGTGGACGAGTTCCACATAAAATATTTAAAGAATGGCAACTAGAATCAGATTGTCCCGTCACGGACGCAAGAAAAAACCTATTTATTACGTAGTAGTCGCCGATCAAAGATCCCCTCGCGACGGGCGCTTCATAGAGAAGTTGGGAACTTTCAATCCGAATGTACATCCACCAATTGTAGACATAGATATTGACAGGGCCTTTCATTGGGTTATGACAGGTGCTCAGCCTACAGATACCGTAAGGGCTTTACTTTCTAAAGAGGGCGTGATGTTAAGAAAGCATTTACAAGTAGGTGTTAACAAAGGAGCGATAAGCCAAGAAGAAGCCGATAAGAAGTACGATGCTTGGAGAAAAGACAGAATAGCCAAGTTTGAAAAAATGGCAGCTGATAAAGCCAAGGCCAAGGAAGAAGAGCAAGCGCGCATTGAGGCTGAAATATTGAAATTAAGAGAGGCCGAGAAAAAAGCTGAAGAAGAAGCAAAAGCCAAGGCAGTAGCTGAGGCCCAAGCTGCTGAAGAGGCTAAAAAAGCAGAAGAAGCCGTAGCCGAAGAAAGCAAGGCAGCAGCCCAAACTGAAGAAACTGCAACTGAAGCCAAAGAGGAGGAAGCACCAAAGGCAGAGACCAAAGAAGAAACTGCAACTGAAGCCAAAGAGGAGGAAGCACCAAAGGCAGAGACCGAAGAAGAAACTCCTAAAGCTAAAGAAGAGGAAGCACCAAAGGCAGAAGTTAAAGAAGAAGCTCCTAAAGCTGATAAAAAAGAAGACAAAGACTCAGAAGAAGAAAAGAAAGGTTAAAAAAGCCTTCACTTCTGAAAAATCATACTGCGACAGTTAGCATTAAGCTAGCTGTCGCTTTTTTTCAAGAGCAAGAATTAAGCAAGCTTGTTTTTTAATCAAGCTCCTACAATAAAGTTTTAGGCCACAAATAAGCCCTGTTGGTTGCTATGAATGCACCTTGGCTATGATATCTCAGTAGAAAGTGTACACCTACCACAGCAGAATGTTTTAGATTTTCTCTCTTTTGTGAAACCTAAAGAATGAAAGTCCGTCTGATACATGAGCCAAAGGTTAAAAAAATTATCTACAGCTCGATTTCTAGGTTAAATCAATGACATAGGAGTTATGCAGCGTGTCTAAAAAAAACATATACAACCTCTGCTTCTGGCTCGCAAGTTCATATCTCAACTGTTCTTTAGGTCACAGAACAGAGATTTTTGAAGTTTGTGTAACTCCTGTATCATTGTTTTTTTAGAGCATCAATTCACCAAAAAATGAATGTACTTTTCGGCTATTAATTACAAGATTTTTTCTGAAACATGATTTAACCTCTTTAATACACTATCTATAAAAAACATGTAAGAAAAAGGAGTGAAAACAATATTCTAAAGATTTTTTCGTGATGAACACATGAACTTTTAAAAACAGTAAATACAGACAAATTGAAAAAAAAATTGCTTCGTGTTGCAAATTCTTCGTTATTTGTATTTAATGTGTTAAAATATCTAATCCGGATCACATTTATTTGGATATTTAGCACATTAGGTTTTTCATGTAATAATTCAAATCTGAATGGTCATTACCTTAGCCTTACATTTTATTATCAATCTTACAGAAAATCACTCATACAGCACCGTTCCTGATTAACTAACACATATTTAGTTGTAAGAAACTTTTAAGTTATCAAGACAGTTCTATTATGAAAGAAGCAAGAAAAGTAACAGAAACAGGTAATTCCAATCATAAGTTAATACATCAAATCAAGACAGAATTAGCTGCGTTAGAGATGCACATCTTACTTGAAAAACAAAAAGTGAAGAACAAAAACAGGTCTTAGCATGTATTGAAAGAAAAGCAAGACAAACCCTCTATCATTCACAAATATTATCAAGAACAGCATCAGCAAAGCAAGAAAATTGAACATTTTTTTAGTTATTGTGTTACGAATTGCGAATCATTTATCGGCACATGACCTATTAAAGCTTTGTTCTATTTTAAAAAACAATCGGTAATTTAAACTTTAAACACTAGTACGGATAATGCGACAGCTCAAGATTACACAAACTATTACCAACAGAGAGAGCCAATCTTTGGAGAGGTACTTCAACGAAATCAGTAAAGTAGAGTTACTTACTCCAGAGGAAGAAGTCGAGTTGGCCAAAAGAATTAAAAAAGGAGATGAGTTAGCTTTGGAAAAATTGACAAAAGCTAACTTAAGATTTGTAGTTTCAGTTGCGAAACAGTACCAAAACAGAAATTTATCACTCAATGACCTTATTAACGAAGGTAATTTAGGGCTAGTAAAAGCTGCACAAAAATTTGACGAAACAAGAGGTTTTAAATTTATCTCTTATGCCGTTTGGTGGATCAGACAATCAATAATGCAAGCTTTGGCAGAGCAATCTAGAATTGTGAGGTTACCGCTCAACAGAACAGGTGCCCTTAGTAAAATTAACAAAACTTTTGCTGAACTAGAGCAGAAGTTTGAAAGAGAGCCAACTGCTGAAGAACTCGCTGAAATCTTGGAAATGGATTCTGATGACATTACCAACACGCTTAGCTTGAGCGCAAAGCAATTGTCTATGGATGCGCCCTTCCAAGAAGGTGAGAGTAACTCTTTGTTAGATGTTTTGGAAAACAAGAATATTCAAAGTACTGACAGAGATCTTTCTTATACCAACTCTTTAGAAGTTGAAACAGAAAGAGCACTATCTACTCTAACTAGCAGAGAGCAGCAAGTAATAAGGATGTCTTTCGGTATAGGCGGTGAGCACCCCATGTCTTTAGAGCAAATAGGAGAAAAGTTGAATTTGACTAGAGAAAGAGTTAGACAGATTAAAGAAAAAGCCATTAAAAAGCTTAGGTCTAGAGAGAAAAGTAAATTGCTTGCTGAATATCTCGGATAAGCGATACACAATTCACTTTTAAAAAGCCCTTTTCAGAGGGCTTTTTTTATTGGTCGGCTGTAACCATTTTTACAATGAAATAATTTAGCGATATTTTGATGTAATTTCCGACTAATAAAATGAATCATAACCACATCCCTTTTACAATCATTGTTTTATTGCTTTTTGGCAATATTGCCACATGTTTTGCACAAACCCAAACCGATATTTTCGGTAAATATCTCGACGAAGCAAAACTAGAAAGCTCACTGATTTCTGATGAACAATGGACACCTTTTGATAAAGACTCAAAAATTTTCAAAGAATCTGTATCTGATTCAATTGTAAAAATTTTAATAGCCAACGGCGAAAAAGCCTTAGATTATTCTTGGCCTACGCTAACTGCCACGTTAATGCTTGAGTTTAGTAGGACAGGCAATAGAAGCCATTACCAAAATCTGCATTTCGAGCGCAGAGATAAACTGAAGGATTTAGTAATTGCAGAATTTTTAGAAGATGAAGGTAGGTTTTGCGATCAAATAGCCAATGGAGTTTGGGCAATTTGCGAAGAGTCGTATTGGGGGGTACCTGCTCATTTGTATTTACAATCGGGCGAGCGCTCTTTAGCAAATATAGAAGAACCTACTGTAGATTTATTTGCCGCTGAAACTGGTAGCTTATTAGCTTGGACACATTATTTATTAGAAGGAAAATTAGAACAGGTATCTCCTATTCTTAATCAGAGAATAAAAAAAGAGATTGAAAATAGAATACTCATTCCCAACTTAGAAAGAGAGGATTTTTGGTGGATGGGATATGACCTTTCAAAAGATCAAAGAGTAAATAACTGGAACCCATGGATAGTTTCCAATTGGCTCACTACAGCACTTTTTTTTGAAGATAATAAAGCAAGGAGAACGCAAACCGTTTTGAAAATCCTCAAAGTACTTGGACACTTTGTAAACCGCTACCCAAGCGATGGTGGCTGCGATGAAGGCCCCTCCTATTGGGGACATGCCGGCGCTTCTCTTTTTGATTGTCTTGAACTTCTCTACAGCGCTACCGATGGAACAATTGATGTATACAATGAGCCTCTAATTGAAAATATTGGAAGCTATATTTTTAAAGCATACATAGGAAAAGATTATTTCGTGAATTTTGCAGATGCTACTGCCAAACTCAAGCCCAACGCTGATTTGATATATCGGTTTGGCAAGCGCACCAATAATACAGAAATGCAAAAATTTGGTGCTTATCTCTATCAAGAAAATAAAGGAAAACTACTCGCAAGAAATTTATTCAGGGTATTAAATGCCCTAAAAAATGAAGCGGAACTGTCTAAAGCCAATAAGGAATTTGAATATCCCATAGATGTTTGGTTGGAGGAATCAGAGGTAATGATGGCACGCTCAAACAAGAAAAATAAAGGTTTTTTTCTTGCTGCTAAAGCAGGCCACAATGCAGAAAGCCACAACCATAATGATGTGGGCAACTTTATAGTGTACTATAATGCTAGCCCTGTACTTATTGATGCAGGCGTGGGTACTTATACTGCCAAAACATTTAGCAATGAAAGATACAATCTTTGGAACATGCAGTCTGCTTATCATAACCTACCTAAAATTAATGGATACATGCAAGAAGCTGGTAGAAATTTTTCTGCTTCAGAAATTTCTTATAAAAGCAATAATAAATTTGCCCGCCTAAAATTAAATTTAGCTAAAGCCTATCCATATGGGGCCTCCGTAAACAGTTGGGACAGAACTATACAAATCAATAGAAACAAAAACATTGTTCTTACAGAAAAATATGATTTAAAAGAAAGCTTAGAACCCAACACGCTATCTTTAATTACGCCTTGCCAAGTTACCATAACAGAGCCAGGAGAAATCAGACTAAATTTTACAGAAAGCGGAAAAAAACTTAGTGTTTACTTAAATTATGATGCCATATCGTTTTTGGTTGAACAAAAGCAGATAAATTTGGAGGGAGAAGAAAACGAAAGACTGAGACAAATTTGGAAAGAAGGCCTAACAAGAATCATTTTAAAAGAAAAAACAGCCAAAAAACGCGGAAATTGGAAGTTTTTACTCTCTAGCTATTGATTCTAGCAAGATTTCTGAGCTGATACCTATCAAACCAAATGACTATGTACAGTTCGGTATTAACATTTTTTATTTTTATTTTATTTTTCTCTTTCCCTCCAGAGGAAAACTACCCGCAAATATTTGGAGACGACTATTCCGATGCGCTCGCATTTGTAGAAAAAAATCAGGTTTTTGCCCTTACTACTTTTAGCGGTGACACACTGCAAGCTAAAAAAGCATGGGCCATCGTATTTCCTGAGCTGATCAGATACTCAATGGTTAGAGACTTTTTTGAGACTTCTGCTTTAGAGATTCTTTATGTGAAAAATGGGAAAGAAGCAGCTGATTTTTCTATAGGCCCTTTTCAAATGAAACCCTCTTTTGTTGAAGAACTAGAATTTATCTCAAAACAGCACTATCCTGCACTGGCAAAAAAGATTTGTATAGATGGAAGTGACAAAGAGCAGAATCGTAAAGTCAGGCTTGAACGACTAAAAACTTTAAAAGGGCAACTACAATACTTAAAGGCATACATTAGTATTTATATCGATAAAGAAAGCCTGCAAAAACTACCCCCTAATACACAGGTAATTTATTTGGCCCATGCATACAATCACGGTATAAAAGCCAAAGTGCAAGGCCATGAAGCAAACTCATTACTCAATTCTAACAAATATTTCCCATACGGAAGCAAATACCCCGGCAAGCAGTACAGCTATGCTGCGATAGCCAACTATTTCTTTAAAAATCAACCTAATTAGCTAAAAACACAATTTATTCTAAGTAAAAACTTCCTTATAGTATGCTTTTTGAAAGTTGACGTAAAAATCACTTGTCAACGTTCATTAACAATTTTATGAAAACCATCCTATCCTCTATTTTAATATTCGGGAGTTTATTTACTATTTTTTCGTGTCAGGAAACTGTTCAAACTCCAGCACTCATTCAACCCCCAATAGCCTCTTTGGATAAAGCATTTACCAATTACACTATCGATGCTTCTAAAGGAGGGGAAATTACTTATGAAACAGGTTCTACAGTCAGTATTCCGGCAAATGCTTTTAAAGACAGCTTGGGCAACACTGTCACAGGCAAAGTAAATATTATGTACAGAGAATTTCACGATGCCACTGACATACTGTTGTCAGGTATTCCGATGCAGTACCAAGACACTACGGGCAAAAATCAGGTTTTCCAAACTGCTGGTATGCTAGAAATTAGAGCGCAGCAAAATGGCAAAGACATCTTTTTACAAGAAGGTAAATCTGTTGGGTTGCGTACGGCTTCTTTTCAAGAAGATGATGGCTATAATTTTTACTTTTTAGATGAAGAGAACAGACAATGGCAAGAGCAAGGCAAACCCAATTCAGAAGTAAATACTGAGAAAGTAGCTTTATTAAAAGATATTGAGAAAAGAAAGCCCGTAAAGTTTCCCTATAGCGCTAATGAATATTTCGTGTTTGAATACATGGATTTTCTAGATATTTACCTAAAAAACGAATACCATGAAATAAAAAACAGACGCCAAGATCCAACTATACGCAAAAAGGCCAAAGATTATGGATTGGCCACTTACTCATTTAAACCATATAAACAGGTTAAATACAATGGTAGAGAATATCCTGCCGGCCAAATACTTTGGAGATTTACGGATAAAAAACGAAGGTTTCCGAAATGGGTAGATGACTTAAGCTACTGGAAAGACACCGTTAAGTTTACATACTACGGCGCCAATAAGTACGGATTGCTTTTAGAAGATGTTGAAACTGGTAAAAAGCTATATGCCGAGCTCGAAGCAGTAATGCCCATCAAGTTTTTATTACGCCATAGTCCTACTTATTGGCAAAATAATTACGAAACGACTTTGGCTGCACTTGAAGAAGAAGAAAAAGAAGCACAGAAAATGGCGGGTATTTACCGCTCTTTTAATGTAAACCAAATGGGTATTTATAATTATGATTATTTGATGAAAGACGAAAGCAGTATTATGATCACGGCTAGGTTTGACATTGATTGGCCGCAAGTAGAAAAGAAAGACTTTGCTACTGAAATGATCAACAAATCGGTTTACATGATTTTGAGCGATAACAGAACACTGATCAAATACGACGAACACTCGTGGGAGCGATTCATGCTTTTACCCAATCAAGAATTAACCATGTTCGCCATTGTCTCCGACAGCGAACAGAGCTGGATCCAGCTTTTTCCTAAGGAAAAGTATGGAAAAATTGATTTCGAGTCTTTAAGAGGTGTGGTTTCCCCTGAGTATTTTTTTGATTTTGATGATGAGAAAATAAAGATAGAGAGTGCTCAAGACATTAGAAATATTCTAGCTATCGACCCAAATAATACAACACCAACAATTTAGCAATTAAACCAAATAACGAAAAGTTAAAAGCCCTCCTTGAAGGGCTTTTTTTATCTTATATAATCTGTCTGAAACCTCACTTTTAATAATTGCTGCAGCTTTTCGGTTATAGAAAATATCTGCTTAAGGTTTTGCCGCTGTATTTTGTTGAGCGAACGGACATCTACAAATCGGCCATCGTCTTGGTGGGCAAATGCATTTTGAGCACGAAGCCTTAAAAGCATCTCATAAGCCATGCATATCTCACCAAACAGATGTTGGTTGTTTTTGTCTATTTTTGCCAACTCTTTAAAGCGAGATAAAGTGCTCCCAAAAACTGGCAGCTCAGCATCATAGGCCAAAACCCTAGCTGCATCTGATATCGGCATTAATGCACGCGCCTTAATATCAAACATATCGTTAAAATCACCTTTTTTCTCTACTACAAATTTTCTAAAGAAACTTAGTGGTACAGGGTTTAAAGTAGCATTGTATGCCAAAAAAGAAATGAACCGCTTTTCTTTTTTAATCAACTCAAAAATATATTCCTGTAAAGTTTTTGCCAATTCTTTCTTACCATATACTGGGCGTAAATCAAAAAATATATGACTGTATAAAAGTGCATTTGGTTCAGGCGAAAGTATCCAATCTTCAAACTGTCGTTTCCAGCTGCCCATAGGTCTACAGCAATTTTTGTTAGATGCCATAATGTTACCGGAGCATTTTTCGAATCCTATTAGATACAACATTTCAGTTACCTCTGCCCCTAGTTTCAAGAAATATTCGCAAACCTCAGTCTCCTGTTCTGTTGGATTGTCATATAAAATTGCATTATCTTGATCGGTACGCAGTAATTGCTCTTTTCTCCCTTCACTTCCTAAAGATAACCAACAAAATTCTACAGGAGGCCTCCCCAAACCTTTGGCAGCCAGCTTTTCAATGGCCATTTCTATACATTTCTCT
>CAKZMZ010000433.1 GCA_937129345.1 uncultured Thalassovita sp.
CATCTGCTGCAGCTGGCGCGCCACCAGCAGTAGATTTATGGGAAGTAAACGCTCGAATCGTTTCTAAGGTAAGTCCAGAATTGGGCTGGATAGCAAACATTTATGCAGGTAATGGGCAGGCCAGAGGTTCAGACCCAAGAACTATTGAAAGAGCAGGAGGGGATGTTAGATTGATATACAAAACCTATAAACTATCAACCCACCTAAAACTGAACGATTGGGGCCCGTTTGACTACCATCGAGATTTTAACCTTACTTTTCCAACGCAATTTATGGCAGACTTCTCTACCACAGTAGGCAAACAAGACTGGTTCATATTACCAAATACTACATTAGGCATGCGCTTTACATGGCGTTCTCTTAATGAATTCTCACCTCGCTACTTGCCAAACCAAACAGCAGATGAATTTGCTACCGCACCTATACTTAGTCCAGTCGGATTCGATAATGGTAGTGAATGGGAATTTAGAACTTACTTACATATTAACATTGGTAAATAACAGCATGAAAATGATGAAATTAACATTGAATAAATTAAGAATATCTGTATTGCTCGGGGCAGTAGTGGCTATTACTTCAAGCTGTACTTGGGAGCCATCAGATGATTTTAGGCCAGCTACATTTCCTGCTACGGCAGAGGTTTTTATAGATGGCTTTAGTGGGGGCTTAGAATACCTTCCGTTTGAAGGTTCAAAATTGGATGCTTTTACCGTAGATACGGAAGAATTTTATGCCGGTACTGCTTCTATGCGATTTGACGTACCCAACGTAGGTGATCCAGACGGTGCATTTGCAGGAGCGATATTCCCTGATTATGGAGGTCGAGATTTAAGTGGGTTTGATGCACTTACTTTTTGGGCAAGGGCCTCAAAGGCTGCTACCATTAATGAAATTGGTTTCGGAAACGACTTCGGTGAAAATAAATACAATACCATTATTAATGGTTTAAGGGTAACTACTGCTTGGAAAAAATATACCATACCTATACCTGACCCTTCAAAACTTACAAGAGAGGATGGCGTTTTTTGGTATTCTGAGGGGCCTGAAGGTGGTGATGGCTATTCTTTTTGGGTTGATGAAGTAAAATATGAAAAACTAGGAACAGTGGCTCAACCAAGACCGGCAATTCAAAATGGTGAGGATGTAGAAGTGCAAACATTCATTGGGTCCAATGTTTCTGTAGCAGGTTTAACTCAAACTTTTAATTTGGTAGATGGCACTAACCAAACAGTTACTACCACGGCAGCCTTTTATACTTTTACATCTTCTGACCCTAGTGTTGCTACGGTAAATGAATTGGGTGTAGTTAATATAATAGGTACTGGTAGCACTGTAATAACTGCAGAATTGGCAGGCGTAAAAGCGGCTGGTTCTTTAACTATTGAATCATTGGGCGCTTTTACAGCAGCGCCCTTACCTAATGTAGATGCCAATAATGTTATTTCTATATTTAGTGATGCTTATACAGATGTAGCAATAGATTACTATAATGGATTCTTTACTGATGGTTTTCAGACTACTTTGGGTGGCAACAACTTATTGATCAATGGCGATCGCATAATCAATTATACAGAACTAAATTTTGTTGCACTCAAAACCCTTAACACGGTAAATGCTTCTGAAATGACTACTTACCATGTTGATATTTTGGTGCAAGAGCCCGAAATAAAACCAGACGATTTTATAAGGATATTACTACTTGATGCAGGCCCTGATGGTGAATTGGGTACCGGAGATGAAACAGAATCATCGTTTACAATACCTAGTAGTGATTTAGCGAGTAACGAATGGAGGAGTTTCGATATACCTTTATCTAGTTTTCCAGGATTAAATACTTCTAACCTCTCCCTCTTTTTCTTTATCTCAGACGGGACAAATACATCGAACCCAGGTTCTATTACTAATATATTGGTAGATAATATTTATTTATACAGATAATGATATTAAACGATATTAAAATGAAAAGAAGAACTATAAATAATCTATTGAATATAGCTTCAAAGTTATTCTTATGGGCTTTTTCCCTCACAATTATTACTGGTTGCGTAGATGAGACCCAAACGGTGGTTACCTTAAACACGCCAGTTTTGTCTGAAGAATTTGATACAGACGGTGCGCCTGATCCTGCACTTTGGAGCTATGAATTAGGCGACGGTACAGAACAAGGTATTGCAGGTTGGGGAAATAATGAGTTACAGTATTACACTGATCGCCCTGAAAATGTAACAGTACAAAATGGATTTTTAGTAATAACAGCAAGGGAAGAATCTTTTGAAGGTTCTCCGTATACCTCGGCAAGGTTGATTACCAAAGATAAGTTTGAACAAGCCTATGGCAGATTTGAGGCACGTATGAGATTGCCTTGGGGGCAAGGTTTATGGCCCGCCTTTTGGATGTTGGGCGCAGATATTGACGAAAATCCTTGGCCGGGTGCTGGTGAGATTGACATTATGGAATACAGAGGGCAGGAGCCAAATACCGTTTTGGGTAGTGTGCATGGGCCAGGTTACTCAGCAGGTGAATCCATCACCAAAAGCTTTATCCTTGAAAATGATCGCTTTGATACAGGTTTCCATGTATTTGGTATCGAGTGGGCGCCAGACTATGTAAACTTTTATGTAGATGATGTGCTGTACAATCAAATAACCCCTGCTGATGTACCCGGAGAATGGGTTTTTGATAAACCATTTTACATTCTTGTAAACCTAGCTGTTGGAGGAACGTTTGTTGGCTCTCCCAATGCAGAGACGGAGTTCCCTCAAACTATGCTAGTTGACTACGTAAGGGTATTTAAATAAACTTATAACAACGAATACTATGAAAATATTAAAATATACCTTCTTTTTTGCTTTAGTAGCAGCTTGCTTAACCAACTGCAAAGACGACGATGAGGTAACTATTCCTGAGTTGGTCGCTGGATTTACCCAAACGATTGAAGACGATAGAGGAACGGTAAGATTCATCAATACTTCTGAAAACGCCCAGACTTATACTTGGGATTTTGGCGATGGTACAACCTCTTCCGAAATAAACCCGATAAAGCAATATGCTGAGTCAGGTACCTACACCGTACAGATGACAGCTTCAAATGAATCGGGACAAACAGAGTCTTTTTCTGATCAAATCACCGTTCAGGTAATCAAGGAAGTGACTATTTCATCTTTTGATTTTGATGACACTAACGTAAACTACTCTGCCAGCACCTTCAATGGCGCTTCTTTTGAAATAGTGGCCAATCCAGATGAATCTGGTTCTAATGCCGACGCATCTAATGTGGGAGCAATCACTAATAGTGGAGCAGCCTTTGAAGGTATTTTCTTTTTGTTGGGTGCACCCATAGACCTTACAACTGAAAAGACCATTAAAATGAATTTTTGGTCTCAACAGCCAATAGATGTTTTACTGAAGTTAGAAAAACCATCGGGAGGAGCGGTTGAAACAACAGCTAGCCACGGAGGTACAGGATGGGAAGAAATTATTTTCACCTTTACTTCTTCTGATCAATTCTCCATATTTACGCTATTTGTTGATGGTCCCGGCACCACGGCAGGTACTTTCTATTTTGATGATATCGAGCAAATTGAAACTCCTGAGCCTCCTTTTGACAGTGGCCTATTGACCAACGGAGACTTTGAAGCAGGTGCCAATCCATGGATTGTGGGCGTCGATGACAACACCCCTGCAACAGTAGTGACTGAAGATGGTAATACCTACTATTCTTCAGGAGAAATTACCAATCCTGATCCAAACGCACCATTTAACGTAAATGTGAGTCAAAAACTACAATTGGAGCAAGGGAAAACCTATGTATTGACATTTGATGCTTGGTCTGATAGGTCTAGATCCATAATAGCCGGTATAGGAAGAAGTGGTGGCGATTTTGCCAATGTAACCGAAACGGTAGCCATTACCGATACAAGAGCTACTTATACAGTTACACTTACAGCAAGCAATTTTGGTGAAGCCGATAATAGAGTATTATTCGACTTGAACGGAGAGGCAGGTGTAGTAAATATAGATAATGTCTCATTGGTAGAAGGCGATAATACAGGTGGTGGAGGCGGAAGTTCAGATGTAGATGAGTTCTGTAATACTTCAGTATTGCACTTTGGTGGCGATCCAGGTTCAGAAATTTTGGTATCTATTTATAATATAAGTGCAGATGCCATGCGCATAGAAGTTACATCTGCTAACGATGATGCAGTAGATGCACTAGTATTACCAGCTGGCGAATGGAATCCCGTTCCTGGGTTTAATGTGGCGCCCAACGATGATGACGCTGATGGTACTTGGGTAGCTGAGTTCTTCTTCCCAGAAGGTGCACCGGATAATGTTGAATTGTATTTCTTATGGAGTAAAGTATCCTTTGAAGGTAACTGGCTATCACATGATCGTGCCCCTGAAGCAGCCAAAAGATTTGCTACTGTTGAGTTTAATGCTACTTGCGATACTGGCGGAGGTGGCGGCGAGACCTTTGACAGTGGTCTTTTAACCAATGGTGATTTTGAAGCAGGCGCCGAGCCTTGGATTGTAGGAGTAGATGATAATGTTCCTGCAACAGTAGTGACAATGGACGGCAATACCTATTATTCGTCAGGAGATATTACCAACCCAGACGCTAATGCTCCCTTTAATGTTAACGTGAGTCAAAAACTGGCGCTGACCGATGGAACAAGCTATACACTTACCTTTGATGCTTGGTCTGATAGGACAAGGGATATTGTAGTTGGGATTGGCAGAAGCGGAAATCCAGATTTCGCAAATGTAACCCAAAGTGTAGAAATCACCGATACAAGGTCTACTTACACGGTAACACTAACAGCGAGTGGCTTTGGGGAAGCAGATAACCGCGTACTCTTTGATCTTAATGGAGAGGCTGGTGTAGTAAATATAGATAATGTATCTCTTAAAGAAGATACCGGTACAAATTGCTATAAACGGAGATTTTGAAGCCAATGATGGTGATGGCAGCGGATGGGCTTTCTTCGCCAATGGAGGAACCGCAGAAGTTGACAATACCATCAATAATGGCGGTTCGTATTCAGCTAAAATTGCTACCAATGGTGCAAGTAATCCGGGTATTAAGCAAGAACGTATAGGTGCTGGAGTAGTGGCAGCGGGAGATGTGATTCAAGTTCAATTTGACCATATTGGTGCTGTTGGAGGAGATGGAGGTGTATTTAATGTATTGTTATTTGGAGAAGGGGCAGAAGGAGTATCTTTCACTGAGAACTTTGATCCAAGACCCGTTTTAGCAGAAAGCTGGTCAACCTTTACGGCTACGTTTACCATTCCTGATGGAACAGATGTATCTCAAGGGGTTTCACTCTTAATAGAAACCGTTTGTGGTGGGGCTGAAGGTTGTACAGTATCTGCCAATGTGGATAATGTAAGCATTACGGTCAACCCAGAATAATTTAATCTGAGCAAAGTGTCTACTTTTAGACACTTTGCCTATTTATTAATATCTATTGAAAGCTAAATGATTATCCAAGAATTGCTTTTGCACTGTATTAAGCATATATTGATAAGTCTAATTAAAGTACATTCAATAAGCCAATAGGCTTAAAATTACCATATTATACTAGTAACCATGCCCGAAAAAACTACAAACAATAGCATAGATTTCAGCGAAGTACAAATCAACAATGAAACCTTCTTGTGCATTTCTAATGTGGACAAGATGAGGCCATTTTTTATGAGCGTAGTCAGTGACTCTAATCACTGGATGTTTATAGGAAGTAATGGTGGTGTTAGTGCAGGCAGAAAAGATGCAGAATATGCTTTGTTCCCCTACTATACAGATGATAAAATTGTAGAGTCAGCTGAAATTACTGGGAGTAAATCCATTTTCAGGTTGGATAAAGAAGGTGAAGCCCATATTTGGGAACCCTTTTCAATTAGATATGCAACAAAGTACAACACTAGCAGAAATCTCTACAAAAGCATCTATGGCAATAAAATTATTTTCGAGGAAATTAACTACGATTTAGGGCTTACCTTTCAATACCAATGGGCATCTAGCGATGTTTATGGCTTTGTAAAAGAGAGTACTTTAATTAATAATACTCAAGAAGCACTGAGCATAACCCTGCTCGATGGCATCCAAAATATTGTACCTTGTGGGGTAGAAAGTGGCACGCAAGTTAGGAGTAGCAATTTGGTAGATGCTTACAAACGCAGTGAACTGGACCCTAAAAGTGGCATCGGTATTTATGCCCTTAGTGCCATTATTGTAGACAAGGCAGAACCTAGCGAAGCTTTAAAAGCCAATACGGTTTGGTCTGGTGGGCTTGAGAATCCGACCTATTTACTTTCTTCCCGCCAATTAGATAATTTTAGAAACGGCCAAGAACTCACCCAAGAAGAAGATGTAAAGGCCGAAAAAGGGGCGTATTTTATATCAGATACGGTTTCTTTGGAAGCTAATGAGCGAACCTCATGGAGGCTGGTAGCCAATGTGAACCAAAGGATAGCTGCCGTTATAAAATTGACAGAGTCAATCAAAAACGACAAAGAACAGCTGACCAAGGCGGTAAAAGAAGATGTGCAACAAGGAACAAAAAGACTAATTGCGCTAAATGCTGCTTCTGATGCACAGCAACTCTCTAATGACAAACTGCAAGACGCAAGGCACTTTTCTAATACGCTTTTCAATATTATGCGTGGAGGAATCTTTGATGATGGCTATCAAATAGAAAAGAAAGATTTTGCCGATTACCTTAACAAGGCCAATAAAGAAAAGGCAAATACCTGCGCTAATGTAGTGAACGAACTTCCTGAAGTTTTTTCACTTTCACAACTGATAGAAGCAAGTAAAAAATCCAACGATACACTTTTTGAAAGACTTTGCAAGGAATACCTACCGCTGAAGTTCAGTAGGAGACACGGCGACCCGAGCCGGCCATGGAACCGCTTTTCCATCAACACCACAGATGAAGAAGGCAATAAGATATTAGACTATGAAGGCAATTGGCGGGATATCTTTCAGAACTGGGAAGCTTTGGCACATGCCTATCCTGAGTTTATAGATGGCATGATTTTCCGCTTTTTAAACGCCTCTACTTTTGATGGTTACAATCCCTATCGTATTACTAAAAACGGCATAGACTGGGAAAGAATAGAGCCAGACGACCCTTGGTCTTATATTGGTTATTGGGGTGACCATCAAATTATTTACTTACAAAAATTTCTAGAGTTTACAGAAAGTCATTACCCGGGCAAATTAGAAAGCTACTTTAATCAGGACTTATTCGTGTATGCCAACGTGCCTTACAGAATAAAACCCTATCAAGATTTACTGGCCAACCCAAAAGATACCATCGACTTTGACCATGAAACTGATCAATCCATTATGGCAAAATGGCCAAAGTTAGGTGCAGACAGCGTACTACTAACAAATCAAAAAGGCAGTATCGTTCAAGTAAATTTTGTGGAAAAGATAATGGCTACGCTATTGGCCAAAATGTCCAACTTCATTCCCGAAGGTGGTATTTGGATGAACACCCAACGCCCAGAGTGGAACGATGCCAACAATGCATTGGTAGGTAATGGAGTATCTATGGTAACCCTTTACTATATGATACGCTTTTTAAAATTTGCTGAAAAACTATTCAGTAATGCTAAAACTACTACCATTCCTGTATCTTCAGAACTAAAAGAACTTTTCGAGAAAATTAATACAGTACTTGAGGAACATAAAGCAAGACTCTCAGGAAGCATAGACGACAAAGCCCGTAAGCAAGTAATGGATGGTTTGGGGCAAGCTGCTAGCGATTTTAGAGAAAAAATTTATGCACAATCTTTTGATGGAGCAAAAAAAGAAATTACTGTGGCTAATTTAGCTGCCTTTTCCAATCTTTGTTCCCAGTATTTAGCGCACTCGCTTAAAGCAAATAAGAGAACCGATAATCTGTATCATGCCTACAATATAATGACAGTAGAAAACGAGGAAGAAGTTTCTATCTCGTATTTAAGTGAAATGCTCGAAGGACAAGTTGCTGTGTTGAGTAGTGGCGTTCTTTCCCCGGAAGAAACCTTGTCCGTGTTAGATGGCATGAAAGCTAGTGCCTTGTTCAGACCTGATCAATACAGCTACTTGTTATATCCTGAGAAACAGTTGCCCGGGTTCTTCGAGAAAAACAATATACCAGCAGCTTCTGTAGAAAGTTCTACGCTGTTGAAAAAGTTAGTAGCAGATGGTAATACCAAAGTTGTAGAAAAGGATGTGAATGGTGTCTATCATTTTAATGGCAATTTCAGAAATGCTGGCGACTTGGCTGCTAAACTCAATGAATTAGAAACAGGAGAATATGCAGGTTTGGCAAAAGCAGACCGCAAGCAAGTATTAAAGATTTTTGAAGAAGTCTTTAACCACAAGGCCTTTACAGGTCGTTCAGGTACATTCTTCGGTTTTGAAGGATTGGGTTCTATTTATTGGCACATGGTTTCTAAATTGGCGTTGGCCGTGCAAGAGTGCTGTTTGAGTGCTCTTAGAGAAAGTGCTGATGACGTTACTACAGGTAAATTATTAGAACATTACTATGAAATTAGTGCAGGTATAGGAGTACACAAATCGCCAAAATTGTATGGTGCGTTCCCAACGGATCCTTATTCGCATACTCCTAAAACAAAAGGCGCTCAGCAACCCGGCATGACGGGCCAAGTAAAAGAAGATATTCTTTGTAGAATGGGTGAACTGGGCATATTGGTTACAGCAGGTAAAATATCTTTTAGTCCAGATATGCTCAAGCAAGATGAATTTCTCCAAGAGGCAAGTACATTTAAATACATTGCTCTAGGTGGTGAAGAAAAAGAAATCCCTGTTGGGAAAGATAGCCTTTGCTTTACCTATTGCCAAGTACCAGTAGTTTATAAAATAGCCGAAGAAAGTAGTATTGAGGTTACCATGAGCAATAGCGAAAAAGCAAAGTTTGAAGGTTTAAGTATGAATGAGGCCATAAGCGAAAAAGTTTTTAAAAGGACTGGAGAAGTAGCGATGATAAAAGCCACGATTGATAAAAATATACTCAAATAAATTGTTGATAATGACTGATAAATTATGAAGATGAAACTACTAACTAGAATCTTGTCAGCCTTGCTTATAGTGTTCAGCATTGGCTGTAGTAATAAAAAAGAATCGGTACAGCATAGTAAACCAACAAGTAAAAAAGAAATGACAGCAAAAGATATATTGGGTAATCCAGACTATTTAGCTATTTCTTATGGAGGGTACAGAACAAAGTCTAGGGATAACCAACCTACCATAGCCCAGCTAAAAGACGATATGCACATTTTGTCGGCTATGGGTATTAAAGTATTGAGAACCTATAATGTACAATTGGCGCAAGCATCTAACCTGTTAAAAACCATTCGGGAGATGAAACAGGAAAACCCTGACTTTGAGATGTACGTAATGCTTGGCGCTTGGATTGACTGTAAGAATGCTTGGACAGATCAAGCTCCAGATCATAATATAGAAAGCGAGCAAAATGAGGGAGAAATTAAGCGTGCAGTAGCATTAGCCAATGAGTATCCTGATATTGTAAAAGTTTTGGCCGTTGGTAACGAAGCTATGGTAAAATGGGCAGAAAGCTACTATGTGCAGCCCAATGTAATCTTAAAGTGGGTTAACTATTTGCAAGACCTTAAAAAAACAGGCGATTTACCCAAAGACTTATGGATTACCAGTTCAGACGATTTCTCTTCTTGGGGTGGTGGTGACCCGCTCTATCACGTACCTGATCTAGAAAACCTCATTAAAGCAGTAGATTACATATCTATGCACACTTATCCGTACCATAATTCGCATTATAATCCTGATTTTTGGAAAGTACCTGCAAGCGAAGCGGATGCATCAGATATGGAGAAAGTAGATGCAGCCATGCTTAGGGCTTTGGATTTTGCCAAGATGCAATACGACTCTGTAACCTCATACATGAAAAGTTTAGGAGTAGAAAAACCCGTACACATTGGTGAAACAGGTTGGGCTACAGAATCGAACGGGCACTACGGCCCAAAAGGTTCTAAAGCTACTGATCAATACAAACAGGCTAGGTATTATGAGTTGATGCGAGAGTGGACCAATAACGCAGGCATTTCTTGCTTCTATTTTGAAGCTTTTGATGAACCTTGGAAAGACGCAGGCAATCCACACGGTTCCGAAAATCATTTTGGCTTATTTACTGTAGATGGCAAAGCCAAGTATCCTATTTGGGACTTGGTAGATAAAGGTATTTTCGAAGGACTGACCAGAGATGGCAATAAAATTACTAAAACATTTAATGGCAATGAAGATGAATTACTAAAAGGCGTATTGGTACCACCCATGCAATAAGTAACAACAACTATGAAAATGAAAACTAAATATCCACTTATCTTTTTATTATCACTGCTTATGTTAGGTGCTTGCGAGCCAGAAGTAGAGCCATTAGCGGCTAAAGTTTATGAGACAAGTGCTTCTGGCAACCAACTTACAGAGTTGACCACTTTTAAGCAAGAAGGTAAAACTGTTGAAATTAAGCTATTCCCATCCCAACGATTCCAAACCATTACAGGTTTTGGAGGCTCTTTTACCGAGGCTTCTGCCTACCTGCTTAATCAATTAAGTGAAGAAAATAGAGATAAAATTCTAGAAGCCTATTTTGGGGAAAGTGGTGCTAGGTATTCGTTAACACGTACTCACATGAACTCCTGCGACTTCTCGTTGGGGCAGTATTCTTATGCTCCAGTAGAAGGTGATACCGAGCTAGAAAATTTCTCTATTGAAGAGGATAAGGATGATATTATCCCTATGATCAAAGGGGCGATGGCAAAATCTAAAGATAGTTTTAAAATTATCTCATCACCTTGGACCGCGCCACCTTGGATGAAAGACAACAATGATTGGAGAGGAGGTAAGCTATTGCCAGAGCATTATGACACATGGGCCTTATTCTTTTCTAAGTATGTAGATGCCTACAAAGTAGAAGGTATTGATATTTGGGGATTTACCGTAGAAAACGAACCACTCGGGAACGATAATAACTGGGAAAGCATGCACTTTACCCCCTCCGAAATGACTTCCTTTGTGCAGAATCACTTAGGACCCAAATTAGAAGCTGATGGCAAAGGAGATGTGAAAATTTTGGGTTACGACCAAAACCGAGAACACCTTAGCGAGTGGGTAGATGAAATGTACAAAGATGAAGGTACCTCAAAATACTATGCTGGTACGGCTATACATTGGTATGCCAGCACTTTTGAGGTTTTTCCAGAAGAATTACAATACGCCCATCAAAAAGCACCTAATAAATATTTAATACAAACAGAGGCTTGTGTAGATGCAGAAGTGCCTAAATGGCAAAACGATGCCTGGTACTGGAGCAAAGAAGCTACTGATTGGGGTTGGGATTGGGCACCTGAAGAGGATAAAAAATATCATCCTAAATATGTACCTGTTTATCGCTATGCGAGAGATATAATTGGCTGCTTAAATAACTGGGTAGATGGCTGGGTAGATTGGAATATGGTGTTAGATAGACAAGGTGGCCCTAACTGGTTCAAAAACTGGTGTGTAGCCCCTGTGATTGTTGACCCTGAAGCAGACGAAGTGTACTTTACACCCCTTTACTACACCTTGAGCCACTTCAGTAAATTTATAAGACCTGGTGCCAAAAAAATAGGTCTAACACTTTCTGATGAGTCACTTCTTGCTACTGCTGCCCAAAATCCAGATGGTTCTTTGGCTGTAGTATTACTGAACCAAGGTGACGATACAAAGCAAGTAAAATTAGCACTCGATAAAAAAGAAACAACCATCAGTATTGATGCTAAGGCAATACAGACAATAATAGTTGATCCCTAATTACTAATCACAAACTTTTCACTTAAAAATATGGAAATGAATGCAACAGTAACAACTACCCATAAAAAAGTGCCTTACGGACAGAAAATTGCCTTTGGAATGGGCATGCTGGCCAATCAAATGTTCCCTGCCTCACTTGGAATATTTATGGTGGTGCTAGTTCAGAATTTAGGGTTTCCTGGCTGGATGTGGGGAACGGTATATTTTCTACCTCGCGTACTAGATGCCTTTACAGATCCCATCATGGGTTTTATATCAGACAATACCAAATCTGTATGGGGAAGAAGAAGGCAATACGTAATGCTTGGCGCCATAGTAATGGGTGTCTCCTTCTCAGTAATGTGGCAGTTGTATGGTGACAATAGCGTAAGTTATAATTTTATTTATTTCCTAATGGGCTCTTTTGCCTTCTACATCGGGCTTACCATATTTAGTGTGCCTTATGTAGCAATAGGTTATGAAATGAGCGATGATTTTCATGAGCGTACGCAAATTATGGCCATTGCCCAATGGATAGGGCAGTGGGCTTGGGTGATTGCCCCGTGGTTTTGGGTGATTATGTATGAGCCCTCTTGGTTCCCCACTCCAGAAGCTGCAACACGGCAACTAGCAGTTTGGGTAGGCGTAATCTTTGCCATTTGTGCTATGATTCCGGCTATTTTTATCCCTAGTAAATCTACCAAAAACGAAGATTACTCACCACTCACATTTGCTGCTATAGGGGATAGCCTAGCCCAAATTTTAAGAGGTTTTAAGGAAGCCTTTTCCTCTGTGCCTTTTCGTAAATTGTGTATTTCAACCTTTTTTATATTCAATGCTTTTAATACAGTAGCAGGCTTTGTTTTCTTTATAGTCGTATGGCATTTATTTAAAGGAGATGCTGGAGCTGCCGGTTATTGGACTCCCATATTTGGTAGTGTCGGAGCCTTGGTAACCACCTTTATAGTCATTCCTATTGTGGCAAAAATGTCTAAAGCGATAGGCAAGAAAAATGCCTTTATGGTATCTCAAACCATTGCGCTTTTTGGTTATGCTTCTTTGTGGTTTCTATTTGTTCCCGGCAAGCCTTGGATGTTCATATTTTCTCTTCCTTTTCACTCTTTTGGTATCGGTAGCTTGTTTGTGCTCATGATGTCTATGACCGCCGATGTAATTGACCTGGATGAACTGAATTATGGTAAAAGAAGAGAAGGTGTATTTGGAGCTATCTATTGGTACATGGTAAAATTTGGTTTTGCTATTGCCGGTGGTTTGAGTGGAGTTATATTAACAGTAGTAGGTTTTGATGGCAATGCTGACGTACAACCCGAAGGCGCTGTGGATGGCTTGAGGATGTTCTTCTCCGGGCTACCTATGTTCGGAACCATTGTGGCCATGTATCTAATGCATGATTATGATGTAGATGAGGAACGTGCCAACGAAATACGGGCAGAACTGGAAAAAAGAAAGAAAGGAAATCAGCCAACATCTTCTTCTGCACATGGGGCAGGGCAACTATCTAGGTTTGCAGATTTGCAGTTACCTCCTTTGGGCATACCTTTATTAAATGGTGCTAGCCCACAAGAAATAAACAAACAATTTGATTCACAGCTAAAAAGTAAGCTACATGGCTTATGCTTTAGCCCTTACGAGGAAGGGCAAGATACTTTTGATACCATTACCGAAAACCAAGTGAAACGTAGAATGGAAATTATTGCCCCTTATACTAATTGGGTTCGTTCCTTCTCATGCACTTATGGTAATGAAATTATACCAGAAGTAGCCCACGAAAAAGGAATAAAAACAATGGTAGGCGCTTGGTTAAGTAGCGATAAAGAACGAAACGAAGTAGAAATTAACAACCTTAATAAGTTGGCGAAAGCAGGTTGTGTAGATATTGCCGCCGTGGGTAACGAAACGCTTTTGAGGGAAGAACTTTCTGAAGAAGAGATACTTCAATACATTAAAAAAGTAAAAACTGCAGTAGGTGATATACCTGTCGGTTATGTAGATACTTATTACGAATACTACAAGAGGCCCGCCTTAGTGGATGCTTGCGATGTACTGCTGATCAACTGTTATCCTTTTTGGGAAGGTGCTAGTGTAAACGAAGCACTGGATACTTTAAGAAAAATGCATGCGATTGCTAAAGAAGCTGCAAAAGGTAAAGAAGTAATCATTGCAGAGACTGGTTGGCCGAGCCAAGGTCATAATGTAGAAGCGGCTCAACCGTCACAAGAAAACGCAGTGCGCTATTTTGTTGAAGTACAAAAATGGACTATGCATGAGAAGGTACCTATGTTCTATTTCTCTTCTTTCGATGAAACTTGGAAAGTTCACATAGAAGGAGAAGTAGGTGTACGTTGGGGCCTATGGAATAAAAACGAACAATTAAAGTATGGTGTTGATCAATCATTAGAAGTTTAAATTTAACAGATATGTCTTACAGAAATGCTCAAGTAATGTCTCGTTCAGGTATCTACAAAAATGACCTGACAGATAATGAATTATTGGCCCTTTATAACAAGACGCTTAGTGCAGGGATGCATGGGCTTTGTTTTAGTCCTTATGTAGAAGGGCAGCAACCTGGCGATGAGTTAACAGAGGCCCAAATAAGAAGAAGGCTAGAAATCATTAAACCATACACCAAATGGGTGCGCTCATTTTCTTGTACCGAGGGTAATGAGTTAATCCCTAAAATCGCAAAAGAGTACGGCTTAAAAACTTTGGTAGGTGCTTGGTTAGGTAGCGATGCGGCCATTAACCAACGAGAAGTTGCCAACCTCATTGGTATCATAAATGAAGGCTATGCAGACATTGCCGCAGTAGGCAATGAGGTAATGTACAGAGGTGATTTAACAGAAGAAGAATTATTGAAATTTTTGTACAATGTAAAAGCTTCTACTACAACGGGTACTCCTATTGGATACGTAGATGCCTATTACGAGTTTGCAGAAAGGCCCAAAATTACAGAAGCATGCGATGTGATTTTGGCCAATTGTTATCCTTTTTGGGAAGGTTGCCACTGCGATTATTCACTGCCTTACATGAAAGACATGTACCACCAAGCATTAAGCGCAGGTAATGGTAAGAAAGTAATTATCACTGAAACAGGCTGGCCGAGCCAAGGCTCTAATTTACATGGGGCGCATCCATCAGAAGCAAATTTTATGAAGTATTTCATAAACACCCAAAAGTGGTCTAAAGAAGAAGATATTGAGATATTTTATTTTTCTTCTTTTGACGAATCTTGGAAAGTAGGGACTGAGGGAGATGTAGGCGCCTATTGGGGTATTTGGGATAAAGATGAAGCTAGAAAATGGCAGATGTAGTGTTGAGCTTATAAGGTTTTTCAGTACTTCTAAAGCTAGTTTTTACTTCTAAAACCTTATAAATTCCTCCAAAAATAGAAGTCATTTGTACCGTACTGCCTTCATGAGAAATGGAAAAAGAGAATTAATTATCGGCTAAGTGCAAAAAGGAAGTATAAATAAACTTATTTTCCTCTATTGCATCAAAATCACGTTTTAAAACGAATATTAGCTGTTTTTTTCTATATACCTTTTGCTATATTTATAGAACCCAAGCAACATAAAGTATATGGAAGATGCTATTTTTGATGGAAATGAAATATATCGTAAGGCATTTGAGCTATGCCCTACGGGCATCGTTATCTTGGATAAAGAAGGCAAGATTACTTACGCTAATTATAGAGTAGAAAATATACTTGGTCTCTCAAAAAATGAAATAACGCAACTTACTTACAATGCTCCCAAATGGGAAATTACTGATTTGGAAGGCAATATAGTACCTGATGCTGAATTGCCCTTCGCTAAGGCAATAGAAACCAGAAAAGCAATTGACAATGTACAGCATGCTATTAAAATACCAAATGGTAAGCATAAATTCCTATCTATCAACGCCATTCCTATATTTTATAAAAATGGCCAAATCAACGGAGTAATTGCAACTATAGAGGATATTACAGAGCTTATTCAAACAGAGAAAGATTTAAAAGCATCCAAAGACATATATAAAAATCTATTCGAAAATCTAATTGACGAGGTACACCTTTGGAGGATTATAAGAGATGAAAATAAGGAAATAAAAACTTGGGAGTTGATAGATGCAAACCCTTCAGCTTTAAATTCTTGGGGAAAGAGTAGAAATCAGGTAATAGGCAAATCACCAAATGAGATATTTAACTTTGATGCAGTAAAGCAATTCATGCCCATAGTAAAGAAAATTTTCGATACGGGAAAACCTCACAGTTGGGATGCGTATTTTGAGCCTACCAATCAGTACCTTTCTATGTCTAGCATTCCTTTAAAAGACAGCTTTATTTCAACAGGGAGAGACATAACAGAGATGAAAGTAGCGGAAAAAAAACTAATAGATGCCAAAGAAAAAGCGGAAAAGGCCAACCGACTAAAATCTGAGTTCCTAAAGAATATGTCTCATGAAATACGCACACCTTTAAATGGTATCTTAGGTTTTTCAGATTTGCTAAACAGTGCTGATACATCTAAAGAAGAAAGGAAGCAATATGTAGAAATCGTACAGAATAGTGGTCATCAACTATTAAGGATCATAGAAGACATCCTAGAAATCTCAAATTTAGAAAGTCAACAGGAGTCTGTAAACGAGACGGAGTTCAACCTTAACGATTTAGTCACAGAGCTTTTCTCTATTTTCGAACTCAAATCTAAAGAAAATAATGTGCCCATTTACCTTTATAAGGCATTACAAGACGAAGAAAGTAAAATCATTACTGATAGGTCTAAGCTGTATAAGATATTGAAAAATCTACTCGAGAATGCCATCAAATTTACGCACCATGGTTTTATCAAATTCGGATATGAAATAAAAGAAGAGCAGTTGGTGTTTTTTGTCAAGGATACAGGCATTGGTATTTCACCTAAAAACAGAGATTTGATATTTGAGCGATTCTCACAAGAAGAAAAAGAATTTTCAAAAAGTACATACGGTGGCTTGGGCTTGGGTCTTTCTATATCAAAAGAAAATGCAAGGCTTTTAGGTGGCGACATTACGGTAGAGTCCACCAAAGGAGAGGGTACGACTTTCTATGTAAGCGTCCTATATAAAACATTAATAAGTAAAGAAAACGATACATCCAAAATAAAACCCTCGATGGACACAAATAAGACCAAGATTTTAGTAGCAGAAGATGAGGAAATCAACTATATGTATATTGAGGTGTTGTTCAAGAAAGCAACTGATCGCAACTATGAGCTATTACGTGCAAAAGATGGTAGTGAAGCTGTAGATATTTGCTCTACCAACAATGATATTGAACTGGTTTTGATGGACATTAGAATGCCGGTCATGAATGGTCATGAGGCAACTGAAAAAATAAAGTCAAGATTTCCCCATCTCCCTGTTATTGCCCAAACTGCCTATTCTACCCAACAAGATAGAAACTTGGCCTTAAAACACGGATGCGACGATTTTATAACCAAGCCATTGGATAGGGAGGAACTGTTTGGTTTGATAAATAAATATTTGAGTGTTTGAGAGAGAGGAAACTAAAATTTAACGATTTGATAAACTAATATTTCTCTCACCATTAAAGCCTTACGGTAACTTTACTTTTACAAAAACTAAACTTACCGTGAAAAATAATTTCATTTCTCTATTTATCTGTTTTTTACTTTCGTTTGTAGAAGTAATCGGTCAGCAAATCGTTGTTGAGCCATATTTGCAAAACGCTACTCCTAACAGCATACACGTTATGTGGGAAACAAGCGAAGGTGGCGATTGTAAAATACTATGGGATACTACTGAAGCATTGTCTAATCAAACAGAACGAGTATTTTCTATTGTAAATGAACGTCCCTCACAAATACACAGGGTACAGCTAAATAAGCTCTCACCTTCAACCAAATATTATTACAAGGTTATCACAGGTAATACCGAGTCTAACATTTACCATTTTACAACGCCACCTTTGCCCAAAGAAGAAAAAGATTTTCAGCTCATTGCCCTGAGTGATATGCAGCGAGACGATGACCATCCCGACAAATTTAAAGAGATCGTAGAAGAAGGTGTGATTGCATACCTTCAGAAAAAAAACAATACCGAGGACCTTTCCAAAGATCTTGGTTTTGTGATCATTCCAGGAGACCTCACCAACGATGGTACCAAGTATCCTGATTGGACTAACGATTTCTTTCGCCAATCCAAAAAATTATTTCCCTACGTGCCTGTTTACCCTGTATTGGGAAACCATGAAAAAAACAGCGATTTTTATTTCAATTATTTTCACCTTCCTGATAATGGCACTCCAGGTTTTATGGAGCATTGGTACTACAAAGACTATGGAAATGTGAGGATAATTGGCTTAAATTCTAATGATAATTACAGAATACAAGAACAACTCGATTGGCTGGCTAAAGTATTGGAAGACGCTGGGCAAAACAATGATATAGATTTCGTTTTTGCCCAATTGCACCATCCTCATAAATCTGAATTGTGGATAGATGGAGAGCGGGATTACACGGGGGAAATCATTTTTGAAATGGAAAGATTCTCCACAAAGACAGGAAAGCCTTCTATCCATTTTTACGGACACACCCATGGGTATTCAAGAGGGCAATCAAAAAACCATATGCATCTTTGGGTTAATGTTGCCACAGCAGGTGGTAGAATTGACGGCTGGGGAGAATATGCACAAACAAATTACGATGAATTTTCGGTAAGCCATAGCGATTATGGATTTGTTTTAATGGAAGTTACAGCAGGTGATAAGCCCAAGTTTAAATTAACTCGTATAAGTAGAGGAGATGTTACCAACCCTAAAGACAATGAAGTAACAGATATTGTAGAGGTGAAAAGATACAATACCCTGCCCGAAACCCCTACATGCATTTCTCCAATTGAAGAGGCAAAAGTGGCCATCAATGATGTTATATTGAAAGCTTCTGAATTTAAGTCGCCCGACAATAGCGAACATGGCGCCACTCAATGGCAAGTGGCCCGTACTTATAATTTTGCCAACCCTGATATCGATATCTGGAAAAACCACGAAGATTGGTACGGTAATAAAGACTTGAACAGAGGCATAAATCTTACCCAACAAGCAATTACCTCTCTTAAAGAAAATACCACTTACTATTGGAGAGTTCGTTACAGAACTAAAGGCCTAGCATGGAGTGCATGGTCAAAGCCACAAAAATTTGTGATTGATTGAGAATAAGACTTTTGTTTAAGTATAGATTGATAAGTAGGGAGGATGGAATATTACAAGTTTAGAATGAAGAATGAAATAAAAAATTTAAAGGTCCATTTCAGTAGATTTCAATTTGACATGAGGCAAAAAAAGTTGACACCTTAGAGTGGGTTGAACAATGGGTTATTGGGATTTTCTTTTTTGTACTTTTCAAATAAACTCATTTTTTTCCTCTTTTCATATTTTTTCTTTTTCCATTTTTTCTTCACTTTTAAATCAAGTTCATGGACCTCATCAGGTGTCCTAAAATCAAGGCTCCAATGAGGTCTCTCACTATTATAGGCCCTTATCAATCTACCCAGTTTTCTACTGCCTGAATGGATGCTACCCAGACCGCTACCTTCCAAGAGCTCGTTCTTTACCGTATTGTTCATCCGCTCAGCCAGGATATTATCATAGGGGTCTCCAGTCTGTGTCATGCTTACAGCGATATTATTTTTCCTGAGCAATTTGATATAGGGTCTACTACAATATTGTATCCCGCGGTCTGAATGATGGATCAGGTCTCTATCTGGGTATTTCCTGTTTGCCAGTGCCATCCTTAGTGCATCCAAGGGCCCTTCCATTGTAAGACTGTTCCTCAATGACCAGCCCATAAGTTTTTTGGAATAGGCATCAGTGACCAGACTCAAGTAACTGAAATTATTAAAGCTTTTTATATATGCCGCCACGGCAGTGGTTATATCGGTCACCCATATCTCTTCAGGTCTTGCTGCTGCCTTCTCCTTTATCAGATTACCATATTTCCTGAAGTTATGGTTAGAGTCCGTAGTGCGCACATGCTTACGGCGTGTCCTTACCAACAGCCCACGTTTCCGCATCAATTCCCTGAATTTCTTTTCTCCAAGCTTTATGTGGTGTTCACCTAGGAACCTTTTCAGCTTATGATGTAATTTCAGGCAACCCATCCTAGGATGTAATTGCCGCAGTTCTTTTACCTTTTCCACTACCAGGTCTTCCTTCAAAAAACTCTTTTCCTGTCTTTTCTCTGCCTTGTAATAGGCCTGTCGCTGTTTCCCGAAGATAGAACAAACCCGGGCCACACCACTCAGCGGCTTTTCCCT
>CAKZMZ010000434.1 GCA_937129345.1 uncultured Thalassovita sp.
TTCGCCGTTTTCAGAAACAGTATCGGTTACTACCTTACCTTTTCCTCCCAATGCTCCCGACCAATTAATTGTTGCCTTGAACAGCGAGACCGGCAGGTTTGAGCTCACTTGGAACGACAATGCCGATAACGAAACAAGTTTTTCCATTTTTAGGTCTACCAGTGAAACCAACGGATTTTCTTTGGCAGGAACCGTATCAGAAAATACTATGAGTTGGGTAGACGACACTTTCCTCCCCCCACCCTATTCTATTTATTACTACAGGATCAGGGCGAGCAATACAGGTGGCAACTCTGCCTTCTCAGATTTAGCGATATATGACGGTGCCACTGCTTTTGAAGAAGCCACGCTAGACAATTCATTGGTGGTGTATCCCAATCCTGCTAGGGACGAAATCTTTATAAACGCTGTACTCGATCAAGAGCAAGACGCACAGGTATACTTAGCTGATACTGGAGGGAAAATACTTTTAAACACAAGAGTGCCTACTCAAAATAAAATATGGTTCTATTCTGTGGATTTATCTAGCTATCCTCCTGGTGTGTACTTCTTAAGATTTGTAACTTCTAAGGGTGTACAAACGGTAAAATTCCTACATCTGCAATAGAAACAATTTAAAATTTCATACTGCATTAGGGTTATTTTGCCATAATTTTAAAAAATTCGAGATTTTTAGGATTATTGTTTGTGATTTCTTTAAAAGGCTCTTTTTCTTTAATTTTGCACTCAGTTTAAAGAAGTCACGTACATAATAAATGAACGCACTGAACTGATTTGCCCTTTTTCATCAGTTGTTCTCCTTTTTTAAAGATTGATAATTTTACCAATAAATAATGGAAGATAATAAAGTATTAGCACCTGCAATTACTGAGGAGTTGGGCCTCACAGCTGAGGATATATTAAAGGATTACGAGATTGCTTACAGAAGTAGGCAAGCGAGTCTCTTTGGTAGAAAGGAGGTCTTTATGGGCAAAGCCAAATTCGGTATTTTTGGCGATGGTAAAGAAGTGCCTCAATTGGCTATGGCCAGGTACTTTAAGCCAGGTGATTTTAGGTCGGGCTATTACAGAGACCAAACATTTATGTTTGCTATAGGCGAGGCTACAGAACAACAGTTCTTCGCCCAACTATATGCACATACAGACATAAACGCAGACCCTTTTACAGGAGGCCGCTGCATGAACTCCCATTTTGCAACAAGGAGCATCAATCCCGATGGTACTTGGAACGAACTGACTCAAATTAAAAATACTTCGGCAGACATCTCTCCCACGGCAGGGCAAATGCCCAGATTGGTGGGCTTAGGATATGCCTCTAAATTATACAGAGAAAACGAAGCACTAAAATCATATCCACAATTCTCGAACAATGGCAACGAAATCGCTTTTGGAACCATAGGCAATGCTTCTTGTGCCGAGGGCATTTTCTTTGAGTCCATCAACGCGGCGGGCGTGCTCAACATTCCCATGCTCACCTCCATTTGGGACGATGACTACGGCATATCTGTCCCCAATGAATATCAAATAACAAAAAGTAATATATCAGAGATATTGGCCGGATTCCAAAGAGAAAAAGGCAGTAGCAAAGGTTTTGAAATTTACACTGTAAAAGGTTGGGATTATCCAGAACTTTGCAGAGTATACAAAGAAGCAACGCAAATTTGCCGTTCAGAACATGTACCTGTTATCATCCATGTTACAGAGGTTACACAACCTCAAGGCCACTCCACTTCGGGCTCTCACGAACGGTACAAGTCTAAGACAAGATTAGAATGGGAAAGGGCACACGACTGCCTGCTTAAAATGAAAGAGTGGATGATAGAGTCTGGCATAGCTACTCCGGAAGAAATTAAAGCCGTAGAAGAAAAAGGGCTAAAAGCAGTTAAAGAAGCCCGCTCCAACGCATGGAAAGCCATTGTTCAAGATACATCTGTGGCTCAAAAGTCTGCATTAAAAATTTTGGGTGATGTTACACAAAAGTTGGCTGCAAACAATAAAATCAAAGACATAAAGAAGCAGTTAGAAAAAACGCTGACCCCTACCCGTTCTGATTCTATTAAAGCCATAAAAAAAGCACTACGAGCCCTGCGTTTTGAAAGTGCTACCTTAAGGCAACCACTTAACGACTGGCTAAAAGATCAAATCCAAGAAAACCGCGACAGGTACAACTCATACCTTTACAGCGAAACGCCTCTTTCCGCTTTAAATGTAGATGAAGTATCGCCCGAGTACGATGAGAACACTAACGAAATAGTAGATGGCAGGGAAATTATGCAAGCCTGTTTTAACGCCATGCTAGAAAGAGATCCCCGCGTATTTGCAATGGGTGAGGATGTAGGTAAAATAGGAGACGTAAACCAAGGATTTGCCGGTTTACAAGAGAAGTATGGAGAAATAAGAGTAACCGATACCGGAATCAGAGAATCAACCATTCTTGGACAAGGTATAGGTGCCGCCCTTAGAGGACTAAGACCCATAGTAGAAATCCAGTACTTAGATTACATATACTACGCCCTACAAACCATGACCGATGATCTTGCCTGCTTGCAATACAGAACCAAAGGCGGGCAGAATGCTCCTGTAATCATCAGGACTAGAGGGCATCGCTTAGAAGGAATCTGGCACTCAGGTTCTCCTATGAGCACACTGTTAGGTAGTTGCAGAGGCATCTACCTTTTAGTACCGAGAAATATGACACAAGCCGCAGGGTTTTACAATACCATGCTCCGTTCTGATGACCCCGCCATTGTTATAGAATCATTGAACGGCTATAGACTTAAGGAACGCCTGCCCCATAACATTGGTGAGTTTACAGTGCCATTAGGCGTACCTGAAATAATTAGGCAAGGCAATGACATAAGCATTGTAACTTATGGTTCTATGTGCCGAATTGTAATGGATGCAGCCACACAGCTTAATGAATTGGGTATAGATGTAGAGGTCATTGATGTACAGACGCTGATTCCTTTTGATAGGCATCATAAAATCTTAGACTCCGTCAAAAAAACAAGCCGAGTACTTTTTACGGATGAAGATGTGCCTGGTGGGGCTACTGCTTATATGATGCAAAAAGTACTAGAAGAGCAAGATGCTTACCAGTGGTTGGATTCTAAACCCGTTTGCTTACCTGCAAGAGAACACAGACCTGCATACGGAACCGATGGCGATTACTTTTCTAAACCTAATATTGAAGATGTAGTAGACAAGGTTTACGAAATTATGCACGAGACCGACCCTCAGAGGTTTCCTGCTTATTTTGGATAGGCTATCAAAATAAAACCTTTGGTAATGGGAAAATGCACTTGCTGGCAAAATTCCGAATTAGAGTGACTAGTTAGCTTTAGACCATTTGGTATAATCTTCTACCATTTTGTCGAAGTCTTCGTTTTTATAGTCGTAATCTTTAAGCTTCTCGGCAAGTTTGGGATAGTCAGAAAAATAGGCGCTTACCTTTTGCTTGATATGCTTCTTATTCTTAAACGGAATAGGCTCATATCCCTTTTTTTGCACTAAAGGGATGTATTTTATCGCATAATAATTATTCGAATAGTTACTTTCAGCATACATAAAAACATTTAGAATATCTTCCTTAATGAGTTTTATAAATACTGTTTGATGATTGTTGTTTGAGCAAGATTTGAGCAAGCAATAACTATCTTTGTATCTTACAAAAACATCCTCCTTTCTTTTGTAGGCCATCAAATCGGTTGGTTCATAAACCGTAAAATCTTCATCTGTCATGCTATTTTTAAAATGCACTTTTTTGCAACTAGTTACATCGCCAAAAACTTCTAGTACACCTACAAGCGTATCAGCTTCATTGTTAATAATATAGCCATTTAAGAATTGGTTGCCTTGCATCTTAACTTGAGCAAAGCCATGGGCTGTAAATAAAAAAATCATCAACACACCTAAATAAAAATGGCGAATACAAAAGAAACCTAAATACTTTTTGAATCGAATATGCATAAGTAAAACTTTTATATAAACATGACTTACGTGAAAAAACACAATCTTTGTTCTGTGACCCACAGAGCAGTTTAAAAATCGGTCTGTGCGTCATAAACCGAGGTTGTTTACCTTTTTTTTACACGTTGCGTAACTCCTGATAAAGTAATTTGTACAAACTGAAAATTTTAAAGCAGTTGAATATGATTTCATCAGAATAAAGTTATTTTTCACATTCTATCTTAACCAAACAATTAAGTAAACAAAACACTATTTCGCTAAGAAACACACTGTTCACCTCAAATTAATACATTCTCTAAATATCTTTACAAGAGAGGACTTTTATCTGTTACAACATTGTTCTAGCTTTGTTGAATCAAAAATATGCTTACCCTAAAAAATCATCGAGATGAATTTAACAAGATTTTCCCTTTTTATAAGCATTTTACTATTGCTATTTGGTTGCAGTGGTGTAAAGCATACAGATGAGACCCAACAGATAAAAGATTTGCCTGATGCTACATGGCGGGCCGTATTACAACCGAACGATTCTACTCAAATTCCCTTTATTTTTAAAAGTAGCCATGATACCGAGGGAGCGCTACAGTTTACCTTGATTAATGGAGAAGAAGAGCTAGTAATAGACGAATACACTTTTAAAGCAGATTCTTTGATCATACCCCTGCTTTCTTTTGATACCGATTTAAGGCTAAAAGTTGAAGAAGAGCGATTGATTGGCACACATGCGCGCTATTGGTATGCCGAACCTTATGTTATCTCTGTTACCTTTTACAAAGACGATGCACGCCGATTTATACTTAATAAGCCAGAACCAGTTACCGATGTTTCGGGCACATGGGATGTAGACTTTTTAAATGAAGAAGGTAAGCCCGATAAAGCAGTAGGCGTATTTGAACAAAAAGGCCTCAATGTAAAGGGAACCTTCCTAACTCCACTAGGAGATTACCGCTACCTAGACGGTGTGGTAGATGGCAATATTTTAAAACTTTCTTGTTTTGATGGCAGCCACGCCTTTTTGTTTACTGCAGAAATTACTTCAGACAAAAAGTTAGCAAATGGTCATTTTTATTCGGGCAGCCATTGGTACCAACCATGGGTAGGGTTTAAAAATGAAGATGCACAACTGCCCGATGCAGGCTCGCTCACTTATTTAAAAGAAGGGTATGAAAAACTTGAGTTTGCCTTCCCTAACCTTGACAGCACATTGGTTTCGCTAGATGATCCCAAATACCAAGATAAAGTGGTCGTGGTACAACTTATGGGTTCTTGGTGCCCCAATTGCATGGACGAAACCAAATTTCTCAGAAGCCTTTATGAAAAATACAACAATAAAGGACTTGAAGTGATCGGCCTTGCTTATGAACGAAAAGCCGATTTTGCCTACTCTAAAGAAAAGGTTCTCAAAATGAAGGAAAAATTTGAGGTGCCTTATGATTTACTTATAGCGGGCACTTTTGATAAGGAAGAGGCCGCCAAAACATTGCCTATGCTCAACCATGTCATTTCTTTCCCTACTGCCATTGTAATCAATAGGCAGGGCGAAGTAGATTATGTACATACTGGTTTCTCCGGGCCAGGCACGGGTAAATACTACACACAATTTGTAGATGAGTTTACAGAACGGATTCAAACACTATTGGCAAATGAGAGCTGATAAGACCCATTTCTTAAACTTCAATCTATATCCCCTACCCTAGAGTTATTTAATGAGCTCAAAATAAGTACTTTATAATTAAGCTTATAGAAGTTTAAAGTTGTTCTGGTCTTTACACCTACTTAATTAAAAAATATGGCATTTGCAGCATTTTTTATTTGTTATACGTGTAGTAAAAGGATTTCCAAAAAATAAAACCTTGAACTATAAATTCTGAAAATACTATGAAACACACTGCATTGCTTATTTTCTTTTTACTGTTTACGCAAGCCTGCGATTTAGGAAATGACGCAGAACCCAACCTAAAAGATACTGCACAAGCACTAGATAATATTAAAAAGCTAGATGCCGAATTTATCAATAATGCCAATGAGTTTTCTTTTAACCTTATGGACAAGGTATTGGAAGAAGCCCCGAAAGATAAAAATATCCTGGTTTCCCCGTTGAGCATCAACATTGCTTTAGGCATGCTTTACAATGGCGCTAAAGGCAACTCTGCAAAACAAATAATTGCAACCCTTGGGCTAGATGGCAAAGATGCTGAGGCCATTAATGCCAACTACAGAAACTTACTCAATGCACTGCCCAATCTTTCTAATGAGGTAGATATGAGCATAGCCAATTCTGTTTGGCATGACGATGATTTTGCCGTTAAAGATCAATTCCTAGAAAATCTAATCAATGGATTTGATGCTGAAGTTAAAGCAGAAGATTTTGGAGATGCCAACACGCCTGTGATGATCAATAACTGGGTAAAAGAGCATACTAAAGGTAAAATTGACGAAATTATAGACAGTATTAGCCCACAAGAAGTGATGCTGCTAATCAATGCACTTTATTTTAATGGCAGTTGGACCTTCCAATTCAATCCAGAAAAAACAACTACCCAAACTTTTACCAATGCGCTTGGCCAAGAAAAAAACGTGCAAATGATGATGCACGACAAAGTAAAGTTGAGGGGAACAGGTAGAGAAGATTTTGCTATTTTTGAGCTTCCTTACGGAGAAAACGAACGCTTTGCCCTCAGAATATTGCTACCCAACCATGATCAGTCTTTAGATGAGGTATTTACTAAAGGGAGTGATTTTGCTTGGAACGGAACTTTGGCCTTGGGCAGCGAATCCAACGTTATGGTAGGCCTACCTAAGTTTGAAATTAAAGACGAATATAAGCTCAACGACATCTTGATCAGTTTGGGAATCGAAGATGTTTTTGACTCTCAAAAATCTGATTTAGGTAACATATCAGATAAAAAGTTAAATGTTAGCAAAGTAAAACATAAAACCTTTATGAAGGTAGATGAGTCAGGCACAGAAGCCGCTGCTGTCACTTCAGTCGGAATAGAAGTCACCTCTATGCCTCCCTCATACATTTGCAATAGGCCTTTTGCCTTTTACATTTATGAGCGCGAAATGGGCAATATTTTATTTATGGGAAGGGTCGTTGATGTGCAATAAGAAAAAAAGCCCATGGATTTTTCTATGGGCTTTTTTTTCATTTTTTGGCCAAAGTTTTTTCTCTCAGCCAAAAAGATCAACAGTAAGAAATCAATCATTTACTTCTTCCTCCTCTGCCTGCCAGGTATTGTTTTTATCATTTATATCAGGTAAAACCTTGTCTGGATCCAACTCTACTGATATGATTTCACTCGTACTATTATGCTGAAAGGTCCATACATCGCCTCTTTGCCAAATTTCTACAGGAAGCTTTACACGCTTGCTTTCCCCGTTGCTTTCCTTAATTTCAACCTCAGCTGGCATGACCATTTTTTGCTGATTGCTAATGGTGATCATAGCGCCTTTTTCCGGGGCATCTTCTATGTACTCCACTTTCTCTACGGCTTGATCCAAGTTCCAATTGGCATAGAACCAGCCACGCCAAAACCAATCTAACTCTTCGCCAGCAGTATTTTCTATGGTGTGGAAAAAGTCTATTGGAGTCGGATGTTTATAAGCCCAATTTTTAATGTAAGCCCTAAAAGCATAGTCGAAACGTTCTGGCCCAAGAATTACCTCTCTTAACAGCCAAAGCCCAACTGCCGGCTTGTAATAAGCTGTATAGCCTAAATTGTACATTTGCGTAACGTCCGGATAAGTGCTGATACTTTCTCTCCCGGGATTGGTCAGGTAAAAATTCATACTGCGCACATTGTCGAGATTAGAGCCATATTCTCCATTGTTAAATTTTACGGAAGTATAATGATTAATGAAGGTATTGAAGCCCTCGTCCATCCAAGGATAGAGCCGCTCATTAGAGCCCACAATCATCGGAAACCAATTGTGCCCAAACTCATGGTCGGTTACCCCCCAAAGGCTGCCTTTCTTACTTCTCCAACTGCAGAAAGATAAGCCGGGATACTCCATACCTCCCACAATACCTGCAACATTTACCGCCACTGGGTAAGGGTATTCATACCACATTTCTGAATTGAGCTCTATGCTTGCTTTTGTATATTCCGTTGAACGCCCCCAAGCATCCCTACCATCACTTTCAGGCGGATACACCGACATGGCCAGGCAATCATCTCCACTAGGCAAATTGATTTTTGCAGCATCCCAGATAAACCCTTTTGAACTGGCCCAAGCCACATCGCGGCTGTTTTCCATTTTAAAATTCCAAGTTAGGGTGCCTTCTTGTACAGGCCTGGTTTTCTTTGTTTTACCTACCTCGTCTGGTTTTACTAAGTAAACCCTTTCTCCACTTTGTTGGGCTTGCTCGTAACGCTTAAGCAGTTCTTTGGTAAGCACCTCTTCTTTATTGACCAACTCACCTGAGCCAACTACGATGTGGTCATAAGGAACTGTAATATGATAATCGAAATCTCCATATTCAAGGTAAAACTCTCCTGCACCCATGTATGGCTCAATATTCCAGCCTTTAACATCATCGTAAACGGCCATTCTGGGGTACCATTGCGCCAATTGATAGATCCAACCTGCCTTGCTTTCCAATCGCCCCATGCGGTCGGCACCGTATTCTGGTATTTTATACTTAAAATTCATCTCGATGAGCACTGCGCCACCTTTGGGCGCTATGGGCTCTTGCAATCTTACCTGCATGCGCGTATCTGAAATAACCTCATCAGATGCTATGAGCGCTCCCTTAGAGGCCTCTCTTGCTGTCTTTTTGTAAACTTGCAAAGAATCTATTTGATAACCGCCCTGCGTATCTCCAACCCATCTGCCACCATTTACAGGCATAGTAAGAGTGCCTCTCGATTCTGGGGTGAATTTGTTTTGATCGAGTTGCAGCCAAACAAAATCTAAAGTATGTGGGCTATTGTTGGTATAAGTAATGGCTATTTTTCCAGTGAGTGTTTTCTCCTGCTCATCCAAACTGACGTGTATTTCATAATCTGCCCTATTTTGCCAGTAACTTTCGCCAGGTGCTCCTGATGCGGTGCGGTATGGATTGGCTTGCCAAGAAAATAATGGGCTGAATATGGGTTGGTTGTTTTCAAAGGCATCTTGTGCATAAGTATTTGAAAAAAAACTACATGCTACGATGGCAAGAAGCCAAAAAACTATTTTCGATTGCTTCATACAAATTGATTTTAATAGAAAATTGTAATGGAAAATTAAACCAAAGTCACTTGTAAACCAATTGTAATTCTACAAAACCATCTTTTGGTTTGATGTGTGGGAGCGACTATTTTACCTTTAATATTATTTTTCCAGCATTTAGGTTTGCATCCATTTTTTTATGGGCCTCCACAACTTTGGTCCAAGGTATTATAGAATCGATGATGGGTTTGAGCTTACCCGTTTCGAATTCTGAAAGAAAATCTCTTTTGAAACCTGCTATCAAATTGCTTTTGTATGCATCTATTCTTGAGCGCAAAGTTGAACCTGTAATCTGCAAGCGCTTGGCTAATATTTGAGCCATGTTGATTTCTTTGGCTTTTATCCCACCCATAAGGGCCAACAAGACCATTCTGCCATCTAAGGCAAGCACATTTAAATTTTGGTTGATGTATGAAGCTGCCATGAAATCAATGAGCACATCCACTCCTTTTCCTTTTGTGATTTCTAGAATTTCCTCGTCAAATTGCTGTGATTTATAGTCTATGGCATGGTCTGCTCCTAGTTTAAGGCACAAACTGTGTTTTGGTTTAGAGGCTGTAATAAATACCTCTGCACCAACAGATTTTGCCAATTGTATAGCAGCCGTACCCACTCCACTTGCCCCGGCATGGATCAATATCTTTTCTTCTTTTTCAAGCCTTGCTATTTTAAAAATGGCTTGGTAGGCTGTAAGAAAAACCTCAGGAATAGCTGCTGCTTCGTAAAAGTCCAAGTCAGAAGGAATCGGCATGACATGTTCTGCGTGAACTTTAACAAATTCTGCATAGCCACCGCCTCCAAGCAAACAGCAAATCCTATCACCTACTTGGCAGTTGCTCACAGATTTACCTACTTCTTTTACGACACCTGCTGCCTCTAAGCCTAAAGTGTCACTTGCGCCTTTTGGTGGTGGGTATTTGCCCTGCCGCTGTAAAGTATCGGCCCTATTAAGTGCTGTGGCATGTACTTCTATTAGCACTTCGTTCTCTCCACATACAGGTTTCTCTGCTTCGCCTAAGTACAATTGTTCGGGACCACCTGGTTGTTTTAAGCAAATTGCCTTCATAAAAAAATCTATTCAGTCACCCTAAGCAAGTTTATCAAACCCTTGTAACTTGTATTGGTGTATTTGATGAAATAAAAATAGGTGCCTTCTGGTTGTTGTCCGCCATCCCATCTAAAATCTCTTCTTTCATCTGAAAAAACGACATCTCCCCAACGGTTGGTTACTTCCACAAATTCAAAACTGTCTTTACACAGATCGGCTGGTAACATCAAGATTTCAAAGAAATCGTTAATGCCATTGCCATCAGGCGAGAATGCATTAGGAAAAGTCTCAACAGGTTCTCTTTCACGGTCCGTCAATTTTATTTTCAACTCCACCGTATCTTTGGCTGCAATGCCACAACTGGCCACGTTTTCAGTTACTATTTGCACCATCAGCTCACTGTTTAAAGAGTCGATAAAGGAATCGCAAGAGGTAGGCCATAACAAATTAGAACTAACAGGCGACCTACCTGCAGCGTTGCCTATTTCCATTCCAACTTCTGTAGTATTAAAATTCAAGGCATTTACCCGCATGTTCAACAAATCGCTTTCCTCATCAACACCATTAATTTTGAGCTCGAGTAAATCGCCGGCGGCCACACTTGCTTCAAATAAATTTTCTGCTGCATTGAATTCAGCACCTTCCACAAGTGCATTGGGTGCTTCTTCAGCGGTTGGCTCATAGAGTACAACTAAGAAAAGTGTTATGCGGTCCTCAGTTGGTAAATTACAGTCTGAGAAATCTCTAGTCACAAATTGGAATTCGAACACGGCGGAGGTAGCCCCGTTCTCTACGTCGGGTATTTGTGAACATTTGGGTTGCCAGACAAAGTTAGAACTAACCAGCCCCTTGCCTGAGGTATTGCCAAAGAAAATATTTAAATCTGAAAAATTAGCATCTACCGCTGTGCCTTCTAGCCTTATACTGTCACCGTCTACATCAAACCCTTGTAATTGGAGCACATATTCCTCACCCACACTTATGGTATCATAATAAACAGCGGTAAGTTCCTGTTTCAGTTCTCTATCTATGCTTAACTCGGGGGCGGTATTGGGTGGTGGATCATTTATCAGTTTTAAATCGACGCAAATGGTATCGGTTTCCTTAATTCCACAAATACCAATATCGCCCACAACAAAATTTAGTTTAAACATGCGTTCATCTTCACCCAGTTCCAAACTAGCACATGAAGCATCCCAATTAAAGGTAGAGGAAACAGTTGCTAGGGCAGAATCTGCAGAAAACTCCATCCCTTCTTCTTCTAAAGAAAATCCATCGCCTATGGCAAAAAGTTTTACTGGATCAGCATCTGGATCTGTACCTGTTACGGTAAAATTGATGTTCTCGAATGTTTTTACTTCTGCATAATAACAGCCCGTATTTTCTTGAAATGTTAAGTCTTCACTAAAAATATCCGGTGGATTATTTGGGGCATCTACTTTAATAAAAATACTTAAGGTATCTTTAAGGGGCAAACTACAAGAATTGTCTTGAACCACCACTTTTACCTCATACAGCTCATTTACAATCTTGGGGCATTCATTTAGGCAAAAGTCATACACTAGCGTGTCGCCACCGCTCATTATCCTATTTCTGTCTCCTGCAATGGTAAAATCGTTTTCATCAAATCCTACAGGTATAATGCTGGCATTAATGGTACTAAAATCATCAGGATCGGTTACAAATAGCTGCAAGCAGTTGTCATTTCTGCCTGGTTCAAAAACCAAAGTATCACTTGTTTGGAAGGTCAAACCCTCATTGGTTTGGGCAAATACTTTTGGCGAATTGGCCACCGGGCAGTCTATTACCAACATCTGAAAATCTCGGATTACCTCGCCGATTTTTATTCCCTCTCTAAACTCTTCACACTTAACAGAAAATACAAAAAGGCCTGTTTCAGAAGGAGTTACTTCTAAAAAACCTGTTTTAGTATCAATTTTTAAGGATGGGTTTCCTGGAATCATGGCTTCTTCAGAGTAGCCCGATAAGAATGTGACCGGCCCGTAAGGTGCAGGTTGCGGAAAGTCAGGAATGGGTTGGTCTCTAGAACTGTAACCATTTAAAGGTGTTTGAAGACTGTAGACTAGTGAATCCCCATCAGCATCGTTACCGCTAAAATCGAACTGGAAAGGTTGGTTTACGCAGGCATAGTCGCTCAAAGGAGGAAATAGCTGCGGGCTAGAGTTGTAAAAAGGCTCGCCATTTTCATCGACCACTGCAGGAAATTCCATATAAAATGCTTGACCTGCACCACCCGGATCTAAGACATTTTGAACAGAACCATTGCGGCAGCATCTTTCGTATACGGCATAATATCCCTCTGGATCATTGTACAAAGCTGATCTAAGACGTATTTGCGAACGATAGTACAAGCGGTTGGTACTTAAAAAACCTACAGCACAGTCGGGAGAGGTATATGGTACACTAGTATCTGCAATTCTTGGCAGATTGTATTGATCCACCAACTCATTGGTAGATTTGCTAAAAATATATACCGTTGCAGAAGGGTCTCTTGCCCCGGGAAGCCCTGAAATATTATCGAAGTAGAGAATGAGACCCAATCGGTAAGTATCTCCCTGAACGTGTTGTAACTCAAGCTCACCGCCTACTATATGGGTAGCATACGTAAAATGTCCGAAAAAAGAAAGAAGGGTAATGATAATAAGCTTGTAAATGCCTGGTAGTTGTTTTTTCATATAGTTTCAATTGTCGATTAACAAGAAGCAGCGAAATCGAGTTTTTTTTACTCAGTGTGCGCTTGCTTTTAGTTAACTAGCTGTGTTGTAAGCCCCAAAATAGAATAAAATAAACTTGCATAAAAGTTTGTAAAGAAATATTAGCTACTTGAGCTCTTGATAATGCCATACCGCAAGGTTTTACCCATAAAAATCCTTTTTGTAAACTCAGTTTTTCAATTGTCTAAAATCACGTTCTTTTAAGAAATGAAATTCGAATCGAATCCAATTTAACAGACTGAATTAATTTGATTGTTATATAGATCCTGACTTTATAGAACACCTCTATTTTATACTTTGTTAAAATAAAAAGTTATCTGATTTTAGATTAAAGTTTGGTAGCTTTAAAAGCTAATTGAAGTAAGGCCACAGCAAACTGAAAATAAAATTTCTTTTACCCTCAAAAATGAAAGTAAATAACGCCACACTCATTAATATTTTGGCATTTGCCATATTTGTTGCTTTTACTGTTTACCTTTACACAAAGAATAAAACTAAATGGGAAACTGAAGCTCGGTCAAATATAGCTAAAGTAGATAGTCTGAGCGATTTAACGGCAACACTCGAAGAGCGCTTGGTGCAATTTGAGAAAAACGAACTGTTGCGAATAGAGGCTATCAGAAATATGCGCTTTGATCCATTTGACAGTGACAATTTTAGAATTTACGGACTATACAGAGACGTAGAGAAAAGATACAGCGATATGGAAATCTCTTTGAGATTTAATATCAATAATGCAAATGCAGTTAAGAGTAGCAATGTACTGGGAGAAAGATGGTTTGTCGTACCTGTAAAAGGCGTACACTTTTGGAAGGAGGAAGAAACATTGACAGAAATTGCATCATTGTATTATCTTGAAAAAAAAGACTCTACGCTCATAAGCAACTTTAATTTAGATGCAGGCCCAGGCAAACATGTTTTTATACCTTTCGATAAAAATTAATTGAACGGCCAAAAAAGTAAAGTATAGAATTTTAAAAAGGCTGCTGTTTTAAAAAATGAACCCGATTACCGATAAAAGTAACCTTAAAAGAAAAAAGAAATAGCTTTATGGTCATCATTAATGGCTTAGAAGAAACTACACATTTCGAGGGAAAGGAAATTGGCGTTTCCGAGTGGCATACCATTACTCAAGAGCAAATTGATAAGTTTGCCGCCTCAACAGGAGACTTTCAATGGATACATACAGACCCAGAGAGATGCGCCAAAGAATCTCCATTTAAAACTACTATTGCACACGGTTATCTCACTCTTTCTATGGCCCCTTTCTTTATGGATCAAATCTTTAAAGTAGAAAATGTGAGTATGGGCATAAATTATGGACTCAACAAAGTGCGCTTTACCTCTCATGTACCTGTTAACAGCAAATTGCGCATGCGCGTAAGACTCATAGAGTTACACAAAAAAGAATACACGGCAAGAATGACCCTTAAGCTCACATTCGAAATAGAAGGTCAGGAAAAGCCCGTTTGTGTGGCAGAATCTTTGGCGCTGCTAAAAGCTTAAGTCAACTTTTTTAAGCCAATTTCTTGCTCCACTTTTTCCACCAATGTTGCAAAGTGAGCACACCCCACACCTGATTTTGATCAAAATTCATGGTCTGATCTATGGTCTTTTTTAGATGGCTTATGTACTCAGGCCTGAAAATCTTTTGTTCTTCTACCAATTCTGTTGATAAGCACGAAGAGACCCACTCACTCAAATCTGTTTTGTAGCCCTTTGCGAGCGGCACATCAAACCCTTGCTTTGGCCGTTTGTACAAGGCTTTGGGCAAGAGAGGCTTTACTGTATCTTGTAGAATGCGCTTTTTCATATTGCCTTTAATTTTATATTCAGCAGGCAAGCGGAAGGCAAACTCCACTACTCTATGATCCAAAAAAGGCACGCGCACTTCTAGACCGTGTCGCATAGACATGCTATCGACTTTAAAGAGCATATCGTTGGGTAAAAGCATTTTTACATCGTTCAATAAAACCTCGTTGATGTCACCTCCCTTTATATCGCCCAACAAAGTTTGCTTACGTCTTTCATATTCTGCAAAGTCAATGCTTTCTAGCAAATCTGGATGTAGCATGTTGGTAACCTGTGCTTCTGTGGCCCAAGAAGAAAGGAACCAATAGCGCTCAGCGGCATTCAACTCTAAACTGGAGGCCAAACGGTGCATCCTTCTAAATAAGTTGCCCCAATACGTATTTCTAGATTTAGGCAGTTTTTCTAAAACCGGCATCATTTGCCCGAGCGCACTGGTCATTATGCCTTGTTGTCGGGCCTTTAATTCACCCATGTATTTATGGTAACCGGCAAAAACTTCATCAGCTCCATCACCCGAAAGCGCCACTGTGGCTTTTTGCCGAGTTTTTTTGCTCAGAATATAAAATGGCAAGGCAGAAGAATCGGCAAAAGGCTCAGCAAAACCATCTAGAATATCAAAAATGTGTTCAAAGTAATCATCTGTATGGAGATTAAATACTGTATGTTTGGTGTCGTATTGCTTGGCCACCATATTGGCATATTTGGTCTCGTCAAATAGAGGCTCATTCTTAAAACCGATAGAAAATGTATTTAACTGGTCGGTAAACTTACTTGCCAAAGCAACCACGGTAGAGGAATCTATCCCACCGCTCAAAAAAGCACCGAGCGGCACATCAGACACCATTCTTTCTTTAACAGAATCTTCTAGCAGACTTAAAAGCTGCAATTTTGCCTCATCGTAATTGCTGAATTTTAGATGTTCTTGAAATAATAATTTAGGTTTGTACCACTGGTTAATTTTAACTTTTTTGTCCTTAATGCTCAAAGAAGTGCCCGGCATTAGTTTGTACACTTGCTTATAAATGGTATGTGGTGCAGGTACATAATTGAGTTGCAAGAATTGAAAAAGTGAAACGGTGTCTAAATTCACATCAATATTATAGGCCAAAATAGCCTGCATTTCTGAAGCAAAAATCAATTTGTCTTCATCTTGGGCATAAAATAGCGGTTTAATACCATATCGATCCCTTGCTAAGAACAAGGAATTCTCTACCTCATCGTAAATGGCAAAGGCAAAAAAACCATTGAGCTTTTGTAAACATGCTTTGCCCTCGTTTATATAAAGTTGCAGCAGTACTTCCGTATCTGACATAGACCGAAAAGTACAGCCTTTGGCCTCCAAATCTTTTCTAAGAGACTTAAAATTGTAAATCTCCCCATTAAATACAATGGTATAGCGACCGGTTTCGTCGCTCATTGGTTGGTGGGCCTCCGGGTTAAGGTCGATGATAGACAAGCGCCTATGTCCCAAGCCCGCATAATAAGAAGAATATAGCTTAGCGAAATCAGGTCCTCTGTGTTGAAGCTGTTCGTTAGATTTATGGGTATTGATACTGAAGAACCTACCTACTTCATTAAAAGCATAAATACCTGTAATACCACACATAGCCTTGTTTTAGATAAAAAAATGACAATACAAAACAAAAACATCTACAAAAAATAGCTTACATGTAAGATGTAGTTACTCGAGTAAAAACGCGATACAAAAAATGATATTTTTCTTATAGCCCACTCAATTGGGTAAAAGCCTACGATCAGGTAGTTTCTTTACTTATAAGTGCGACTGCCATAGCCGCTACACCTTCTCTTTTACCAACAAAGCCCAGTTTTTCTGTAGTGGTTGCTTTTATAGAAATGTCCTCTTCAGGAATTTGCATTACTTTAGCTAGGCAGCTTTTCATTGCTGGTATATGAGGATTTACCTTTGGCGCTTGCAAACATACTGTAACATCGACATTCTGAACGGTATAATTGGCATCTGCCAACATCTTTACCACATCCTTTAAAAGTATTTTACTATCGATGCCCTTATATTTTTTGTCCTGATCAGAAAAGTGGTAACCGATATCGCGCATATTGGCCGCACCTAGCAAGGCATCGCAGATAACATGGATCAGCACATCTGCATCAGAATGCCCAATTGCACCGTATGAATGAGGTATTTTTATACCACCCAACCAAAAATCAGCACCCTCTACCAACCTGTGAACATCGTAACCTTGGCCTACTCTTATTTTCATAATGATTTCAAAATTGAATTAAGTAATAGCAAATAAAGTTATATACTTGCTATAAATACAATAGAACCACGCACTATTTATCGTCTTTCCTTTGATGATTGTTGGCTAATGTATTTAACCATACTTATTTGACCACAACTAAACATTCAACAAATGAGAAATTTATTGATAGCTTTATGCATCCTTTTTATTTGTACAGCCTGCCCTTATGAATCTCCCGTACCTATTAGCAAGCGAGGAGATATTTTCTTAGAAGAACTCGTTGGCAAATGGCAACGCCAAGACGAAAACCAAAATTATTATATAGTAGATGCGCTAGACAAAAAGACTTATAAAATTGTTGAAAATGCCTACAATGAAGAGAGTGACAGCTACGACGTAAGTCTATATCAAGGTCATATTAATAAAATTAATGATAGCTATTTCTTTAATGTAACTCAATACAACCCTAATGAAGTAAGCGCCGCTTCAGACGAGATCATGATTACTGCCCAACCCAGTTATTATCTCTATAAAATTGCAATCAATAAGGATGGTTCTTTTATCATGCATCCTCTTTCAAACTATATTAAAGAAGAATTTGAGAGGAGTAAAGATTTGGAGAAATTTGTGACCAAGCACATGCATTTAAGCTTTTTTTATGGTGAACCTGAAGGTTTTGTAAGGCTTAATGAATAGACTTTAAGATAGAACCACTACATATTTTTAGTGATACAAAAGTCTGAGACCTTTAAAAATATTATCAAAGAAATCGGCTTTTGCATCACTTTTTTTGAATGCCATTATCCCCCTTTTAAATGTGATTTTCTTAAGTTGATCATTATAAAAGGGCACTATTACTGAATAAGTACCATTTAAATAGTGTGTACGATTTTTGAGCTTTGTTTATCTTACCACCATAATTTTTTAATAGTACTCGCTAATTGCAAGTTTCAGCTATATTTGCATCAATGAAAGTAGGGATATTTTTTGGAGGCCCATCCCGAGAGAGGGAAGTATCATTTGCAGGAGGCCGCACCGTTTACGATAATCTTAATAAAAGTCTTTTTGAGCCTGTTCCCATTTTTGTGGACAGCCTCGGTAATTTTATACTTTTAGATTGGCAGTATATTTATAAAGGAACCATCAGGGATTTTTATCCTCCTGTAACTTATATTCCTGAGTCTCCTAATCATTTTCAGGTTTATATAGAATCGTTAGGCGAACTAGACAGGGATACGGTAGAAAAAATAGCATCTGAAGTTGGCACGCACATAGAACCCTCGGCTTTTAAAGCACTATTCGATTTTGCTTTTTTATGCCTCCACGGCCCTTACGGAGAAGATGGCAGCCTACAAGGCCTGTTAGAATGGTACAAAATACCCTATTCAGGTTCGGGCATTTTACCTTCTGCCATTGGCATCAATAAAATTACCCAAAGTGCCCTTTCTAAAAGCCTTTCTTTTGCCAAGCCAATCAATAAAATTATTAGCAAAGACGCTTGGCTAAATGCAGATAAAAAAGCATTTTTTCAAGAATTGATCGAATCGCTAGGCTTACCAATCGTTATTAAAGCCGCTCAACAGGGTTCTTCTATTGGTGTTTCCATTTTAAAGGAAGAAGACTTTGATGCTTTTATAAAAGGCGTTAACAGAGCACTTTTTGTAGAAGCCATAGAGGCTGAAAAATGGAAAGGATTTGATGCTGCGGAAAAAGTATCTTTCATTCAGGAAATGATAGACATTAGGCAAGGCATTGGCTTACCCGTTTTCTTTTCTTTAAAATCGTCAGAAAAAGATATTGAGCTCATACACCATCCCGAAATTTTGCTCGAAAAGCTGGATAAGCATTTTGGGAAATCTAATGAAACAGTCGTTTTACAGTCTAGAGACAGCGAAGAGGCCGTTTTGTTTGAATCTTTTATTGAAGGACAGGAATTTTCCTGCATTGTAATTCAAGATGAGGAAGGAGAACCCGTGGCCTTACCTCCCACCGAGATCATCAAATTCGATGAAGTATTTGACTATAGGTCAAAATATTTACCCGGCATGTCTCGCAAGCTTACGCCCGTTAATACTTCGTTAGAAAACATAAGAAATATACAGCATGAGTGCTGCGAAATGTTTCGCAAGCTAAAATTTAATGTATATGCGAGGATAGATGGATTTTTATCTCCCAATGGTGAAGTGTACTTAAATGATCCCAACGCCACTTCGCGCATGATGCCCTCTTCTTTCTTTTTTCACCAAGCAGCAGAAATCGGTCTCGATCCTTCTCAGTTTTTGACCTTTATTATCAGAACCTCTTTGGCGGAAAGGGTAAAAACCGGAAAAAATGGCCATGAGTTAAAAGCTAAGCTTAGGCAATTAGACGAGGAAATAGCCCACTTACAAAAAGTAAAAAAAGAAAGCTTAAAAGTAGCTGTGCTGATGGGCGGTTATTCGTCTGAGAGGCATATTTCTATAGAAAGTGGCAGAAATATCTACGAAAAGATTGCCGCTTCTGAAAAGTACGAGGCCATTCCCATTTTTTTAACAGGAAGCACTGGCCAACACGAGCTTTATCTTACGCCGATCAACATAATGCTCAAAGACAATGCGGATGACATCAAGGATAAAATCCATAAAGCATTACAACAAAAAAAACACGCCATATTACAAGAAAATGTGGAACGGGCAGAAGAAATCACGAGAAAGTATGTGGGTAAAGCACTTTTAGAACCGCAACTGATCGATTACGACCAACTCAAAAACTTGTGCGATGCGGTGTTTATAGCCTTACACGGCAGACCCGGAGAAGATGGAGAAGTGCAGAAGGAATTAGAAAAACGCCATATCCCTTTCAATGGATCAAGTTCAGAAAGTGCAGCCATAACTATGGATAAGTTTAAGGCCAATGAAATCTTAAAAGCGCACGATATCTTAGTGGCCGAACATCGCTTGGTTTTACAAGATGAGTGGGACAAAGACAAAGAAGCTTTGGTCAATTCTTTAGAAGATCAATTTTCTTATCCGTTTATTGCCAAACCCTCTGACGATGGATGCAGTTCTGCGGTAAAAAAAATCAAGAGTCGAGAGCAACTAATCGCTTACATAGAGCT
>CAKZMZ010000435.1 GCA_937129345.1 uncultured Thalassovita sp.
CGCAGAGTCCGGCAAAAATATTTCAGAGTTCAATTTTAAGTGTATAACAATGGTTATGTTAAGTAACGATTTGTTTTATACCATTATTCAAAACTCATTGGAATCTTATCATTCTCAGTAATCGCCTCTCCTTGCCAATGAGGCACTCCATCTATCAATTCAACCAATCTTACTTTATTGCCTAGCGCTGGATCAGCCTCTTTTTTTGGCAAGTACTCAGATAGGGCTTCTATAATTGGTTGGTAACCTTTCTCTTTGGCCAGATTGTACCACTCATTAAGATCTGTTTTTGTGTTGTACAATTCTTGGGAGCCATCTGCATATTGTATAAAGCGCCATTGCTCGGTAATAATTGCATGATTACCCGGCCCATGGGTGCATATCGCAGGCAGAGTTCTTTTGGCTTCGCCATTATTTAAAAGTGGCAGCAAGGATTGACCGTCTAAATTGCTTTTTTTGGGTAGTCCTGCCAAGTCTACAAGCGTCGGGAACAAATCCAATAATTCTACCGCTTCATTATTTTTCACTCCTTTTTTTCTGATGCCTGCCCCCGCAAAAACAAAGGGTACTTGGGTAGATTCTTGCCAAAGCGTATTTTTACCTGTAATGGCCTTGGTCCCTAAATGATAACCATGGTCAGACAGCAAAACTACTATGGTATTTTCTTCAAGCCCCTGTACTTCTAGAGCATCTAACAATCTGCCTACCAACATATCTACAAAACTCACACTTGCTAAATAAGCCCTCACTTTGGGTTTCCATTCGTTTTGCATATTTAAAAAAGCCAAACGCGGCTCGGGCAATTTCCAATGCAAGTACCAAGAAAACGCTGGCGTATCTTCGCGGTCATTGCCCAAAACTACAGGCAAGAGTTCTTCCTCCTCAGGGTATAGATCAAACCATTTTTGGCTGGTATATAATGGCACATGCGGATGCCTGAAACCGACACTCAAGAAAAAAGGCTTATCCTTTGGCAAATTTTCTAATTTCTCTATCGCCCAGTCGGCTATTTTCCAGTCGTCTTGCGCCTCGTCAGTTTCAGGATAAACGCCCCAATCTATTAATGGATGGCCTGTATTTTTAACAATGGGTTCATCGGGTCTTGGAAAAAAGCCACCTTTAAAACCCCAAGTAGTAAACTCAGGACCATCGCGGCGGTCTTCTTTGGGTGGATACGCGTCGTGGTAAACCTTGCCTGTGGCTAAAGTATGATAACCGTTTGCCTCAAAATATTGGGGTAAGGTTACCAAATCTTTAAAGTCGTCTTGGGTCCTGAACCATGGTCCTAACGCATAAATCCCCGTAGTTGTAGGCCGCAGTCCTGTAAGGAAACTTGTGCGAGAAGGATTACAAATTGGTGCTTGGGCATGGGCATTGGTAAAGGCCACACCACGTGCCGCCAAGCGATCCATATTGGGTGTACGTACTTTAGGGTGTCCGTTTAGATGTCCTACCCAGTTGTTTAAATCGTCTATGCTTATAAGCAATATATTGGGTTTTTGGGTTTGTGCTTTGGCATCTAGTATAAAAAGACCAAAACCAAGTAGGAAAAATCCCAGAAACATCTTAGCAGAAATAGTATTGATTGAAAGTAAGCGCATAATTTTTTCTAACTGTAAAAAAACATCAGTTTTTCTCGAAAGAAAGCTAAGCAATTAATTCCTAAAATGTATCCTGACAGGCCCTAACAGCCCAGAATCTTTTAATCCCGAGTATTGCTCATTGGGCAAATCTTTGATTGGATGTGACCACGCATTGGGCAAACGGGTGATGCTACTTTTAGTAAAGCGTTGTTCTTTAGGTAGTTTTCCATCACCTATCATTCTGTTAGGCCACAAGTTGGCCACCGTAATTTCAAGCTTATTTTCTCCTGCTTTAACAAAAGGTGTGATATCGCATACAAAAGGATTCGACCACAATTCCCCTACTGTTTGTCCATTTAATTCAACTCTGGCTATGACTTCTACCCTACCTAAATCTAAAAGGATGCTTTCAAATTTTTCAATTTCATCAGCATTTATCTCAAAAGTATTGTTATAAGTGGCCAAACCAGAGTAGTATTTTATCGAATCATTTTCAGCATCTATCCAATTAATTAGATTATCAAAAGTGGCATTGGCAGGGCCACCCCAATTTGTATCAAAACTGGCTTGCCAAGGTGTTTCCAGAGCGATAGATTTAACAGTAAATGATTTTTTATAAAGTGGAAGTGTATTTCTATCAACTGGTGTGAATACTACAAAGCATGAACCCTCTAGCGGCAAATCAAGCTGAAAAGTGGTACTAGTCCCATTGTCTTTAAATGCTGCTACCTTATATTTTTTGCCTGTAAGCGGATCCCAGACCTCTACATTTTTGCCATGCTGCTTAAAGCTAACTTCACTAGTGAAAGGCGACTTGGACCTATTTCGTAAAAAATAAATATCTTCAGTGTTAGATTGCCTATGGATGAACTGCAAAGCATGTTTTTCTTTCCCCTTATCTGCATCGGCAATTACATCAGGTAGTATATTTTCTTGTAAGAGCACTTCTTTCACGCTCTTACCCCAAATGATTTTTCCCTTTCCGTAAATTCTTTCTGTAATTTGTTTGCCGTCAAGTTCGCCCCAAATTTGATCGGCTATTTGTGATAAGGCTTTGTCATTTTCTTCATAATCGTGCAAACCCGCTGTACGCTTGGGCTTCGGCCCGATAACCGTTGCCCCTTTTTTAATTAGCAAGTCTAACTTTTTCAATACTTCTAAATTCATATGTTCCCTTTCTGGGAGCACCAAAATCTTAAACCGCTGCCCATGCGGTAAAACCATTTCTCCGTTTTCTACATCTAGGCTATCTAAGATGATGTCGGTATTGGTGTAATCGTAATCATAACCATGTATGTTGTTAGGGTCGGTATTTTTCGAGCTTACGAAATTAGGCGCGTTGTCGCCATAATAATAGAGGATGTCGCCAACAAAATTACCTTGCTGGAGCAAATATTGGCATCTAGATAAATATTCCATAAAACTCGAAGCCAAAGGCCACCAAACCCTAGTTTCGCTTACCAAAGTACCAAAACTATAGATCCAGCCCGGCTTTCCTGCTGCTTTCGGTGTGTGCGGCCATGTATGGAAAATCACACGGTTCAAGCCTTCGCAAAAAGCTTTATCAGCAAAAGTTTTCAAATCTTTTGGGCCGTATTGCCATAGGTAAGTCCCTGTAAAAGCTTCCGCTTCCACGTATTTGCGATTGTAAATGTGAGAGGCACTAGCTACTCCTTTGATTACCTGTAAACTTTCTATGCCTTCTTCGCCCCTACCGTGCTGGCGCCAAAATTCACCTCTGGGGAAAGAGAGCACACCCGAAGATTTGAGCGACTCGAAAGGGCAATTGTGTATGGGTTGTCCAGGACCGGCAGCTTCTGCGACAAATCCTAAGCCGTGCTTTTGGCAAACCTCTACAGACTTGGCATAGTGAGATTCTATGATCAAATCTGACAGTAATTGCCGATAATCGTAATCAAACCTTTGGGTAATTTCGGCACTTTGCACTTGGTGACCACTCAGCACAGGTAGGTATGGGCGCATATCGTAACCGAATCTTTTTTCAAATTCTTCTAGCATATCTGGCGTCCAAAGCTGTCCCTTCACTTCATAACTATCGGTATATAGATATTTAAGAGAAGAATTGGCCAAATCATCTACATATTGATTTAGGCGATTTATAAAATAATTGATGTGTTCTTCGGTAGCTTCTGAGCTAAAATGGTCTATCATAGGCCCTTTAGAATTGGGCGTACTAGAAATCATAGGCTGCCCTGTGGGCATACAAACGTAGCGAGTCAGTATCCAATTTCCTGTTGGTAACTCAATTTCCACTTCGTCATTCTCTTGTGGCAAGTTTTCAAAAACTATGATTTCATTAGACTTTAAGGGCACATTTTCACTTAATTTTTTTGTGGCTACTAGTGCTACTTCTTTATAGAATGGCAGGTTTGATTTGTTTACATCCTCCAAGCCTTCCACTTTTTTAGCTCCCTTGTCCCATTGGCTGTTCACTTTAGGGAATTCAATCTTAATCTTGCCTGTAAAGGGGCCAGAAAGTTCTTTGGTAGATGTAAAAACACCCATGGTGGTATGTTCGGGTTTTGTCCAGGCGCCGCCTGCGTTCCAACCACTGGCAACCACAAGTCCCAACTCAAGTCCTAACCTATCCCCTTCTTTTATGGCATGGGCAATGCCTTCCATGTATTCATCACCCATAAAAGCTGGGCCAGCAGGTACAATGTTCTCTTCATCTACCCTTTTGGCCACATCCCAAATGTCAAAACCGCCCATGCCTTTCGCTTTAGCCTCTTCCAGCTCATGGGTGATTGCTTCCAGTTCAAAATTGCCATCTACCCAATCCCACAAAGCACGTGGCCTTGCTTCTACCGGTGGATCATCGAATCCATTTGAGAGGCTGTTTAGATTTGTGTTTTCTAC
>CAKZMZ010000436.1 GCA_937129345.1 uncultured Thalassovita sp.
AGGTAATCGCCAATACATCATAAACAAAAAAAGCCCCATTTATGGGGCTTTTTTTGTTTATGCATAGTTCAATTCCATCCTGTAGGTTATTTTATTTATCACCCAATGAGCAAACAAAACCTATTTCTGTTTTAAATTCAGATAATAGTTGATTTAATCTGTTAAGCTTAATTTCGCCAACCACATACTGAATTGTTGTATTTTGATATCTTTCAAGGAGCTGTTCGAAAAAACTCTCAAGGTTAAAATCTCCCCCATATCTTATATAAACTCTAAGTACTGACTCAGAACTGTAATTGTATTGTAGCTCTTTTTGTGTTTTGTGGTACTCATATTTATAATTATAAGTATTTGCAGCAATATCAGAGAGTACTGCAGAACCGGTAGGGTGCCCTCCAGCCCCTTTTCCACTAAAAAATTGCTTGTCAGAAAAGGCACCCTCAACAGTTACCCCGTTAAATTCATCTTCAACCAAATATAGATTTGAGTATTTATCAACAAACTCAGGAATTACATACATGCTAATGCTATTTTCTGAGTTCTTGAAAACAGATGAAATTAATTTTATTTTCAGTTTTTTTTCTTTGGCGTATTGTATATCAAACTTTGAAATACCTGAAATACCGTAATGGAAAACTTCTTCGGGATGTATGTATAGCCCAAAGCTGTGGGCGGCTAGAATCACTAATTTATATTTGGCGTCAAAGCCCTCAACATCTAATTTTGGATTAGATTCGGCAAAGCCCAAATCTTGTGCTTGTTTAAGTGCAACTTCGTAACTGATGTCTTCCTTTTGCATTTTAGACAGAATGTAATTAGAGGAACCGTTAAAGATGCCCTTTACTGAATAAAGCAATTCACTTATGTAATATTCTTCTATTGTACGTATAATGGGGATTCCACCACACACAGAGGCTTCGTATAAGATAGATTTTCCAGTTTCTAATTGTAGTTGTATAAATTCCTCAAAATGCTCAGCGAGTACTTTTTTATTAGCGCTGACTACATTTTTCCCATTTTGTAAGGCGCTTTTTATGATGTTATACGCCGCATCTGTATCATCTATTAACTCTACAATTAAGTCTATATCTTTATTGAGTAAGACCTCTTGCGCCTCGAAGGTAAAATAATCTTTGGGTAGGCTTCTAGGCTTATCTTTATGTTTTACTGCTATTTTGACCACCTCGGCGTTAATGCCGCTGCTTTTTTCCAAAATATCATAAAGTCCTTGGCCAACTACTCCAAAACCAAACAATCCAATCTTTATAGCTTTACCCATGTATTAATTGTTTCTTGTGTTTTTGTTTATAAAATGCACGGATACTCTTATCCAATTGATTCATTTCAACTAAAAAGCCATCATGGCCATAGGTTGAGTTGATTTCTTCGTATGTAACATTTTTTATACCTCGAACAATCAACCTTTGCTCTGGGATCGGAAACAAGATATCAGTCGTAATACCAATGACTTGTGTGTAGGCTTTGATGCGAGCTAATGCAGCATCGAGACTTTCTCTACCTCTTGCAATATTGTGTGAATCCATGGCCTCAGATAGTACCCAATAAGAGTATGCATTAAATCTTTTGGCTAACTTCTCTCCTTGGTAGTTTTGATATGAAGCTGCTCTATATGTTTCAGGGATACCATTGCCTTCTTCGAACTGAGTTTTGTCATAAGTCTCATAATTTCGGTAAGAAAGCATTGCAATTGCTCTAGCGGCCTTCATGCCTTCATAGCCTGCATATGGCCTATCTTCTTGCCAAGTCGGGTCAGCTTTTATAGCCATGCGTTGGGTTTCATTAAAAGCGATGCCCCAAGGCGAATGACGGGCATTGGAAGACATCAAAATCATGTTCTCAAACAAATTAGGATATGTAACTGCCCATTCTAAGGCTTGTTGCCCACCTAAAGAACCGCCGATTAGGGTATGTACCTTACTTATCTCTAAGTGCTTTCTCAATATGTCGAGTGTAGCAACAATATCTCTAATCGTAATTTTAGGAAATTGATGAAAGTAAGGTTTACCAGTATCAGGGTTAATGGAAAGAGGGCCGGTAGAACCATAGCAAGACCCTAGTACATTTACACAGATAACAAAATGTTCTTTTGGGTTAAAAAGGCACTCTTCCCCGAAAAGCCCCCCCCACCAGCTTGCCACGTCTGCATTGCCCGTTAAAGCATGGCTCACCCAAACCACATTAGATTTATCTTTATTGGTTTTCCCGAATGTACAGTACTTTAATGTGAACCCTTTCAACAATTCGCCAGATTCTAGTTGAAGGGTTTCGTCTGTATGGAATGTATGCTCTTGCATCATATTGCATAAAGTTAAACATGACTGGCGAAAAGCCAGTCATGAATTGTGTTTTAGCTAAAAGCTTTTTTAAACGCTTGGGTTAAATCTGCTTTAATATCATCTATATGCTCTATACCAAGTGATACTCTCAAAAGACTAGGATCAACACCTGCTGCCCTTTGTTCTTCATCAGATAGCTGTTGGTGTGTAGTTGTTGCAGGATGAATGATGAGTGTTTTGGCATCTCCTACGTTGGCGAGATGGCTAATTAACCCCAAGCTGTTAACAAAAGTTTTTGCGGTTTCTCTATCTGCCTTAAGAATGAAAGAAAGAACACCTCCAAATCCATTCTTCAAGTATTTGCTCGCTGTTTCGTGGTGAGCACTGCTCTTTAAGCCAGGGTAATTTACTTTTTCAACATGGTCGTGGGCCTCCAACCATTGTGCTAGTTCAAGTGCATTATCTACTGTTCTCTGTACTCTTAAAGAGAGGGTTTCTAAACCTTGTAACAGTAAAAAGGAGTTGAAAGGGCTTAGGGCTGGCCCAAAATCTCTTAAACCTTCTACCCTAGCTCTAATGATAAAAGCGATATTGCCGAAAGGTCCACTAGGCCCAAAAACTTCCCAAAAATTAAGTCCGTGGTATCCTTCTGAGGGCTCAGTAAATTGAGGGAATTTTCCATTGCCCCAATCGAACTTACCTGAATCTATGATTACTCCGCCAATAGAGTTGCCGTGTCCACCAATCCATTTGGTGGCTGAGGCTGTAACGATAGAAGCCCCATGCTCAATAGGTCTGCATAAATACCCTGCCGCGCCAAAAGTGTTATCAACTATCAAGGGTATCTTGTGTTTGTCGGCAACTTGGGCAATGCCTTCAAAATCTGGCACATTAAAACCAGGGTTGCCTATGGTCTCCAGATATATCGCCTTTGTTTTATCGTCTATCAGTGCCTCGTAATCTGAAGGGCTTTCGCCACTAGAAAATTTAACGTGTACACCTATTCTTTTAAAAGCTACTTTAAACTGGTTGTAAGTGCCTCCATATAAATATGGCGACGAGATAATATTATCACCAGCAGAAGTGATGTTATTGATGGCCAGAAATTGAGCGGATTGCCCCGAAGCAGTGGCTAGTGCAGCTACACCGCCTTCTAGAGCAGCTACCCTTTTTTCGAACACATCTGTAGTTGGGTTCATGATTCGGGTATAAATGTTACCAAACTCTTTTAGTGCAAAAAGATCGGCTCCGTGATCAGAGTCTTTAAAATTGTATGAGGTAGTTTGATAAATAGGTACCGCTCTGGATCCAGTTGTAGGATCAGGTTCTTGACCTGCGTGCAATTGTAATGTTTCGAATTTTAGATTTTCAGACATTGTAAAAAATGATTAGTGTTATAAAAATTAGAAAAAGGTTATGAAAAGTATAGGGTATGAGTGATTAGGATATCACTTTACCAGATATTTAACAACAGCAACAACAAGCCATGTCCAAACAAGAAAATTGTATGGGCACAATGATTTGAATACTTTGCTGTGGAATTTTCTTTGAGGGAAGTTTACCCGTTTTAGATTTAAGATTTTTCATGTAATTGTAATTTATATTTCCTAAAATATTAGGTCAGGATTTAGCACCTTTCCTTCTTTTTTGGAAGGTTGCTAGAGGGTCTTCGAGCCTGTTCTCTCACCTCTTCTTTATAAACCAATTACCTGATTCGGGTATAATTGAATCGAAACTGAATCAGGGATTTACTGATTTGTAGCAAATCTAAAAATAATCACTTTAAAAGCAATGCTTTTTTAAGAAATGACTCTTACAATCTTGTAAGTAAGTTAAATATCTCTTCTATGTGAGGTGTCATTTCACGATAACTTTTAGTATGGTTGTTGATCAGTAAGGTGAAAATCAATCTTTTATTTGAGTATTTATTCACCAAGCCTGTATATGCTCTTACATTTTTAATGTATCCACTCTTTGCACTGATCCTGCCTTTTGCTACATGGTTTTTACATATATTCTTAAGCGTACCAGACACCCCGGCAACGGGTAAGGATTGTAGAAACACCTCAGAAGTATCTTTTTGAATGGTATATCTCAGTATATTAGATAAGCTTAGTGCTGAAACAGCATTGTACCTAGAGAGTCCACTGCCATCGTGCATGAGTAACCCTGGTGTATCAACACCTTTATTTGCCCAGTAACTTTTTAAGACTTCTATTCCTCCTTCAAAGTTGCCTTCATTTAATCTTTCATGACCAATCTTTTTTAGTAGAGCATCGGCGTATAAATTGATACTTTTGTAATTGGTTTGTTTGATTATCTCTGATAAAGGAGGCGATTGGTAAGTGTACACTTTAGTAAGTTTTGGCAAGTTAAGCGGGCGCTCATACAAAACTTTAAAACTTTCTGATATTTGTACTCCTTTTGCCTCTAAGGTCTTTAGGAAATAAGAAGTGCAAAATTTGGCAGGTTCAGGCATAGCGCCTTTTATCATAAATCTATTGTAATTGGGCGGTAGAGTTCCACGCACAATTTTTTCATAGCTGAAAGGCCCCCCAAAAATGTAGGCATTGTCTCCACTATATTTTTCCCCCGTTACTACTTCATTCCTTACATTTAATCCTTCAATTTTTGGGGCAACCTCTACTATTTTGGTTTCTTCCCCCGAAGATCTTCCTGTTTTAAAATAAATGCTGTACTGATTTTGATGAATGCTCAGACCCGATGGGCTAGCACCGTAGTAATTTCCTATATCTTCCCAGATCCAGGTTCTGGCAGCACCATCATTATCAAAAATAGAGGCATCTCCAATAAGTTGGCCATTTATTTTTTTGATTCCTTTTTCAATTACCCTATTAGCTAAAAAATCTATTAGAGAAGGCATATTGTCGCTGCCAAAAGATGGATCACCACTGCCTATAAGATAAAGATTACCCTGTAAAGTGCCAGATGCATCAATTTTACCTGAGTAAGCTATTTGGGTTTCAAAACGGTAATCGCTGCCTAGAATGCCTAGGGCAGTGGCAGTGGTAACAGCCTTTAATGTAGAGGCCGTTGCCAGTGCAACATCCGGCATATATGCAACAATGGCGCTATCTTTTTCTAGTGGCGTTACGTAAAAACCAAGTGAAGCACCAGCCAATTCTGGCTCCTGCAGTAGATTATGCAGATAACCTAAAATCTCATTGGCATTAACAGGCTTAGGTGCAAAAGCTTTTTGTTTAGTATCATTCTCCGAGCAATTAACAAGCAACCAAGCCAATAAAGCGAGCCAGAATACATGAACTTTTCTCTTGGGTAGTATCAAAGTGATTTTGAGGTGGAGATTAAAAAATGACATTATTTAAATTATTCAGCATCCTTTTCTTCTGAGAAAAGGAATGAATTTCTGTTCTGTAATAAGTGGGCTTCTTCTTTGTCTAGTTCGGTTTTGATATCTTTTATCATAAGTTGTAAAGTAGTTTTTCCTCTAAATTCATTTTTTTCTATAGTAAAACATAAATAAAAAGGAACATCGTGCTGTATCTTTTGAGAAATATCACTGAAATTAAAAGCGATTGCATCTATAGAAAAGTCTATTCCTATTTGGCTCACGCTCATTTTTAGGTGTTTCTCTTTTAAAATGCGCATCCTGTCTTTTTTGCATATAACTTTTGCCATAAAAACAGGTCTTCTGTTTTCAGGTCCGAAGGGTGCCATTTGTTCAATTACATTAAAAAATTTCCATGTAATTTGGCTCAATTCGATACAGGCATCTATTTCTATTTTGGGAATGAGCAAATCTGCGGGAATGTTGCTCTTTACGATTTCTTCAAATTTTTCTGCAAAAAGTGGTACCTGATTTATAGCTAAGGTTAGGCCTGCGGCATACTTATGGCCACCAAATTGCTCTAAATGTTCTGCGCAGGCGGTAATTGCTTCATGTATATCAAAACCCTTTACAGACCTTGCCGAACCTGTTGCTTTTCCATTAGATTCTGTAATGATAATGGTGGGCCTGTAGTATTTTTCTATGCATCTAGAAGCGACGATTCCTATTACGCCTTTGTGCCAGTCTTGCTTGAATAAAACAGTTGAATACCACTCTTTTAAATTTTTCTCCTCTATCATAGAGAGGGCTTCTAGCGTAATCTGTTCGTCGTAAGTTTTACGGGTATCGTTATTGATTTGAACTTCTTTTGCTATTTTAATGGCGCGCTCCTCTTCTTTGGTAATCAGCAATTCTACGGCCTGCTTGGCATGCTTTATACGACCTGCTGCATTGATTCTTGGGCCTATACCAAAAACCAAATTGGTTACATTCATGCTTTCAGGTAAGCTGGCCACATCTTTAAGTGCCTTAAAGCCTGCCCTTGGTTGTGTGTTTAAAAGTTTGAGTCCATATTTTGCCAATATCCTGTTTTCGCCAGTGATCGGCACTATGTCACAGGCGATGCTTACAGCAGCAAAATCTAAAAGTGAAAAGACTTGTTTTTGATCAATATGGTATTTTTCAGCATAAGCCTGTACGAGCTTAAAGCCAATGGCGCAACCTGTAAGTTCTTTGTAAGGATAGTCGCAATCTTTTTGCTTTGGATTCAGGATGGCTTTGGCCGCAGGAATTCTTTCTGCTGGGTTATGGTGATCGCAAACTACTACATCTATACCAAAGCTATTGGCCAAAGCGATTTGGTCGATTGCTCTGATTCCACAATCAAGCGCCACAATTAAGGAAAAGCCTTCTTTGGCGGCAAATTCAATCCCTTTTTCTGAAATGCCGTATCCTTCTGAATATCTATCTGGCACATAAAAATCTATATGCTGGTAAAAACCTTTTAAGAAAGTGTATAGCAAAGCTACTGAACAAGTGCCGTCTACATCGTAATCTCCGTAGATTAAAATCTTTTCCCCGGATTTTACAGCATTATTGAGGCGTGCTATAGCTTCATCCATATCTTTCATCAGAAAAGGATTGTGTAGATCATTTAGCGATGGTCTAAAAAATGCTTTGGCAGTATCAAAATCATTGATCTTTCTTTGTGAGAGTATGGCCGCAATCGGAGTGCTCACATTAATTTCGCTACAAAGTTTTTTGACAATTTCAGGATTCGGGCTCTCTCTTAGTATCCAGCGCTTTTGCATGCGGTTAGGTTGGTTTTTCTTTTATGATACTTATTGCTACTACAAAAAGTAAATTCAAAATAAATTTAGGCAATTAGTTTTAAAGGCAAAATATCTCTTAAGTATTTGCATGTAAGAAATAATGTTGCTATGTAATGATTATTTGAAGTAAATGGGTGTGTTTTTTGCTATACTTCAATATTTAAAAGCTTTTTTTTAGTCTGATATTTGAATTTATTAAGTCTCAGATGTACCATCACATTACTTTTTGATACTACCTTTAATTAAATTTGACTCAATCTTCATCGTTCTTACGTGGATTTTTGATTAAAAGAGCATTTTTACTCAAAATCTAAAATGTTGATGAACAGATAAGCTATAAGCCATTAACCGAAATGATATATCATATTCAACTTCAACCAACTATTAAAAGATCCAATAAGCGATTTCTAAAATATCTAATATTACCATTCCTTATTTTATTCAATTTTGTTTTATCATCATACGGGCAGGTACCAGATTGTTCACAGTTCGGCGGTGACATTGATGTTTTAAGAGGGTTTGCAGATTTGAATGTTTCTGTTGGTGCAGCAGAAGAATTTACTGATTTTAATGGCAATATACTTTCTTATCGCTTTAATAACGATGATGCTTTAGTTTGGGATTTAAGCAAGCCCATTGGAGAGTGGCCGGGAGTAACAGTCAATGAGACTCAAAAAGAAAAGGTTAAAGGTCTTTATTTGAATGACTTTGGCCTAGCTAGTAGAATACCAACATATATTGGTTGCCTTACTGCTTTAGATTCTCTAGATTTATCTAACAATTCATTAAGGGATACCATCCCTTCATCCTTAGGGCAGTTAAATGGGTTATTGTTTCTCAATCTCTCAGATAATCAATTAACTGGTAACATACCCAACTCTATTTTTCAGGATTTAACCAATCTAACCTTTCTTGATCTTTCAAATAATTGGAAAAGAAATGTGGTGCCTAATTCGGGAATTACAGGAAGAATTACTGCTAATATAAATACGAACAATTTACAAGTACTAAAGCTCTCAAACAATAGGCTTGAAGGTCGTATACCAGATCAACTTGGCTTACTCACCTCTTTAAGAATCATTAATTTAAGTGATACCAAAGGATTGTTGAGGACAGAAGGAAATAAATTCAGTGCATTTCCCAACCAAATTAACTGGCCTCAACTAGAAGAGATTTATATTGATAACAATGATTTACAAGGTCAGATACCTGAAGGACTCTGGCAGTCAAATGCCTTAAGGGTTGTTGATTTGAGTGAAAACAATCTTTCAGGTATGTTACCGACTCAATTGGTGGGCTTGCCACAATTAAATACTTTGTTTCTTTATAAAAATAATTTGTTAGGTGAATTGCCTACACTTGGGGCCAATGTAACAGCCATTACTGACATTAACTTATCTGATAACGCATTTACAGGAGCATTCCCAGCATCTTATGCGCAATTGGCTGATTTGAGAAAGTTGATCATCAATAAGAATGAAATCAATGATATTTCGCTCATAGACTTTAGTCTACTGAATAATTTAGAAGAACTGAACATATCTGAAAATGACCTTGAAGATTTGCCTGATAATTGGGCACTGCCTAATTCATTGAATTTTCTTCAGTTACAGTCCAATAGGCTTACTTTTGAAGATTTCTTGCCCAACAATATCCTGACGATTGAAAATAAAAATGGCAGTTATTACCCCCAAGATTCAGTTGGAGATGCTCAAATTATAGAAATCCCTGTAGGTGAAGACATACTACTAGACCAAATCGTAGATGAAGGCATTCAACCCGCTGCTGAATACCAATGGTATAAAGATGGTAAGGCGATAGATAATACAGAACTAAGCGAATTGCAGATTGTAGATGCCCAAGTAGAAAATGAGGGCCAATATACCTTTATTGCTAGTCATCCTCAAATAAACACAGACCCTCAGTTTACTTTGCTTAGTAGACCTATTGTGCTAAGAGTAAATACTGCTTGCGAAGAGCAAGATAAGGAGGCCATTACAGCACTTTATAACAATACAAATGGCGCTATATGGACCAGACCTTGGAATCTTAATGATGCCACAAATAACTTAGAAGGTGTTACAGTTGATGAGGCAACGGGCTGCATTGTTAAGCTAGAAATCGACAATCAAGCGCTTGATGGTATCATCCCCAATGATATCGGTAATATTTCCAATCTTCAAAGATTGCTATTTACACGTAGCCCCGACCTTGTTGGGACAGTGCCAAATGGTGTAAATCTATTGGCGAATTTAGAAGAATTAGTCATTTCTTCTACCGGCATAAACAACATTGAAGCGGAAACGCTCTTGCCATTAAATGCGCTGAAAACTCTCAGGTTAAAAGACAACAGGCTCAATGAGTTGCCTGACTTGAGTGCCATGGTTAATTTGGAAATTTTTGAGGTAGACTACAATCAACTTACTTTTGAAGATATCATTCCGAACATCAATGTTCTTACCTCTTATGCCCCCCAAGATAGTATAGGCAATGCAGATAATCCGATTTTAAACATAGGGCAAAATTATACCTACAATATGCCCCTGTTCGACCAAGGTCTTAACAATACTTATCAGTGGTTTAAAGATGGTATGCCTTTGGCAGGCGGTAGGGATTTAGCACTGGCCGACCTACAATTAGACGATTCTGGCATTTACTACTGCCAAATTACCAATCCTGAAGCGCCGGATTTGATCTTGGTAACTCGAAAAATTACTTTAGAGGTTAGAGAAGATTGCCAACAGGTAGATTATAATGCGTTGCAAGCTATCTACGATAACACCGATGGCCTTAACTGGATTTGGAACGACCCTGATAGAGCTTGGGATTTCAGTACGCCCGATAACATTGATATGAGCAACTGGGAAGGTGTACAAGTAAGTGAACAAGGTTGTGTAAAAGGCCTTTTTCTAGAAAATAAGGGCATGAATGGCCAACTCCCTGATGATATTGGAGACTTATTGAATTTAGATACACTGGTGATTTCTGGTAATGTAAACCTCGATGGTAGAATTCCCGAAACCATAGGCTTATTGAGCAATTTGGTACATCTAGATTTATCTAATAATAGAATTTCTCAAAATGTGCCTGCTTCAATAGGAGATTTGACAGGCCTGACCTATTTGGCACTAAATGCCAACGATTTAGAAGGTGAACTTCCTCAAAGCATCGGTCAGTTAATCGCGTTAAGAAAACTTCTGCTGTCTAATAATATAATCAATGGTAATGGGCTAAGTGGCAATCTGCCTGCTAGCATAGGTAACCTAACCTTGTTAGATACTTTATTGGCCGGACAAAATAAGTTTACCGGTCAGATACCTGAAACAATTGGGCAATTAGTCAATTTAAAACAACTCGATTTAACCACCAATCGCTTAGAAGGGCCATTGCCTCAATCACTTTTTGACCTAGCTAATTTGGAGTCTATCAACCTATCTATCAATAGGTTTGACGGAAATATACCTGTAGAATTCGGTATTCTTACCAATCTAAAAGAGCTTAATTTAAGGGATAATGAGTTTACAGGTGATTTGCCTGCGTCTATTACCTCTCTGCCTTTAACCCGCTTATTGGTTAATAACAATCAATTAGAGAACATCGGTGATGTATCTAATTTAGATATACAGGCAATTATTAATGTTGCGGGTAATAAGCTTACATTTGAAGATATCTTAGACTACGTGGATTTATTGGACTTCTACGAGCCGCAAGATTCTGTTGGGCAAAACCAAGTAGAACAGTTGGTAGTAGGGCAAAACTACGTTTTTGACTTAGGGATTGATGAAGGTTTAACCACTAGCATTTATACCTGGAAAAAAGACGGGGTGACTATAGATGTAGGCAACGTAAATAATTTTGCTATAGAAGACGCCCAAGTAGAAGATGCAGGTGAATATACCTGCGAAGTCACCAACCCAGGCGCAGAGTTATTAACGCTTTACAGTAGAAAATACGTGCTTACAACAGATGGTTCAGGTGGTGGGGGTACAGAGCTCGATATCCTGGGAGATTCTTTGGTTTGTATTGAGTCTTCTCTTAAGGCGTATGAAGTTATCAATAGTTCTGGAAATGTAACTTGGACGCTAGACCCAGTTGCAGGAACACTGTTCTCGCCAAATCAAACTACGACTGATGTAGTATGGAACAGTGTTGGGGATTTTGAGTTGACCGTGACCGACAATGAAAGTCAGGAGTCAATTACGAAAATGATTACCTTGGTAGAGCAGTTTGCTCCACCAAGAGTAGATTTCAATCCTATTATTGTGGTTAATGAGCCATTTGAAGATGTAATAGCCACGGGTGCTCCTAATGCGCAATTTTTGTGGTTCTTTAATGGGGAGCAAATAACTACAGGAGAGGTCTTTAACCCGGGCGACATTACAGTAAATGGCTTCTCTAACACTGATGCAGGTTTCTATGATTTTGAAGTGAGGCAGCAAGGTGCCCAAAGCACTTGCTTGAGTGAGCCTAGAAATTTTAGGATCAGGATTGTGGAGGAATCATTGGACGCGCCTGAAAATTTAGTCGCGCAAGTGCAAAACGATGGTGAGGCTGTACTACTTGAATGGACATTTAGCCAACCTGCTATCGCTGATAGTGTAGTAATTGAACGTGCTATAGATGGTACCGAAAATTTTGAGGTCATAGCCATTGTTGCTTATGATGGTATAAATGAATATGTAGACAACATTACCCTAGAGGATGGCATCGTTTACAGCTATCGCATAAGGATGGCCGATTTTGAAAATGATCAAGTTTCACCTTACAGTAATATTGCTCAAGTTAGGAGTGATGGTAGTATAGATATAAATAATCCACCTGCTGTAGCAGACATTACCAAAACAGGTAAATCGGGCTTAGAGATTGCATTTTTAGAAAGTGATTTTGTTAATGCCTTTTCAGACCCTGATAGTGATACGCTGGTAAGTATCACGATTTTGAGTTTACCCGATAATGGTACTTTGCTTTTGAATAATACGCCTGTTACAGTAGATCAAATTATCACAAAAGAAGAATTGGCTGCTTTAACATTTATATCAGATGAAGGGTGGTTTGGCCAGACCAGCTTTACTTATACAGCAAGCGACGGTGAA
>CAKZMZ010000437.1 GCA_937129345.1 uncultured Thalassovita sp.
GCAGCGCAAACTCATCCTGCCCAACCTGTTCGATACGCATCCGCCTTTTCAGATTGATGGCAACTTTGGCATTACGGCGGGTGTGGCGGAGATGCTGCTCCAATCGCACAGTGGCACCGTGCAACTATTGCCCGCCCTGCCCGAAGCTTGGGCAACAGGCACAGTCAAAGGCTTAAAAGCCCGCGGTAATTTCGAAGTAGACTTGGAATGGAAGGATGGCAAATTAGTAGCCGCTACCATCACCTCACTCAAAGGCGAAAGACTGCTTGTCGAGTATCAGGGCAGTACTTTCAAAAGTAAGACGAAGGTGGGGGAGGTAATCAAGTTAGCTTGGGAGGAAGAAAAATTAAAAGCTAAAAAATAAGTCACCTTTATCTTAAAAATTCTGATATTATAAATATGTGGAAATTTAATAAATACCTAGTCTTACTTTTTATTATTTGCTTTTCTTGCCAATCTCAAAAGCAGGAAGCCAGAACTAATAAAGAAAGCATTAAAACGGAAACCCCATCTGAAATACCCACCTACCTCAAGGGCTATGAAACCGAATGGGCTGAAAGCCCTAGAGAAGCCAATAGAGCATGGTTCAAGCAAGCCAAGTTTGGCCTTTTTATGCATTATGGGGTTTATAGTCTGCTGGAAAGAGGCGAATGGGTGCAGCTAAATGATAAAATTCCTGTAGCAGAGTATGCTCAATTGCAAGAGCGATTCACAGCCGAAAATTTCGATGCCGATTTTATTGCCGATTTGGCAATTGAGGCAGGCATGAAGTACATCAATATTACGGCCAAGCACCACGATAGCTTTTGCCTTTTCAAAACAGCAGAAACAGATTTCAATTCTATAGAAGCGCCATGCGGCAGGGATTTGATTGCCGAACTGTATGAGGCTTGTGAGAAGAAAGGTTTGGCATTATTTCTCTATTATTCCTACGGAGCAGACTGGAAACATCCGTATTTCTATCCAAGGGAAAATGGCTGGCCCAATGCCCGGCCGGCTTATGAAGAAGCACAGCCCGAGTACAAATTTGAGAAAGAGGAAGATTTTCAGCAATATCTTGACTATGCCCATAATCATTTACGTGAGCTGCTTACTCAATACCCGAATATTGCAGGTATTTGGCTCGACCCGATTATGGGCTACTACCATAGGCCAGATTTATTTCCTATTGAGGAAACTTACGCTCTAATCAGACAGCTTTCGCCCCATGCCTTAATTTCCTTTAAACAAGGGGCCAATGGCGATGAGGATTTTGCTGCTCCTGAGCGTTCAGGACACTCTCTGGAAGAAAAGGTGCGGACGCAAACAGGGAGCGAAGAAGCTACACAATTGGCAGCAAGGGTTTGGGACAGCAATAGCCAAAAACACAAAGAAATCTGCGATACCATGCAACCAAGTGCTTGGGGTTACAATGCCTCTACCAATGGCAAACACAAAAGTGCTGATGATGTAATGGAAATGCTTGCCAATGCCGAAGCAGCAGGCGCTAACCTATTGCTCAATGTTGGACCTTTGCCTGATGGTAGTTTCCCTGAAGAAGATATTGCAGCCTTGAAAGAGGTGGGCAAGAGATTAAAGGAACAGTCTAATTAAAAGGATTTCAAAATGAATATTAAACCCTGTATTTTATTTCTCTTTGTTTTAATTTTCAATTTACGGGTATATGCTCAAGAAAAAACGATACCTGAATTTAAAAATGGGGAAACTGTGGTGTTTTTAGGCAATAGCATCACGCAGGGCGGCACATACCACACTTTTGTAAAGCTGTTTTACCTTACCCGTTTTCCCGAGCGAAATATCCATTTTGTGAATGCAGGGATTGCGGGTAATCAGACCTTTCATGCCATCGAACGCTTTGAAACCGATGTAATGGTGCATCAGCCCGACCATATTATTGTGATGTTTGGGATGAATGACATGGGAATTGGTATGGCAGAAGGACTCTCTGAAAAAGAGATAGACGCAAAGATTGACGAACGTCTCGACAGTTATTCTGAAAATATGTACCGCTTGGCCGCCATGATTTTAGATAGAGGGATAACACTCAGTTATATCGCTCCCTCCATTTATGACGACCAAGTAAAAGTAAAAGCCCCCATTAGAGCGGGAGGCAATGCTGCCCTTGCTCGTGCAAGAGAAGTAGTGTATCAACTGGCTGAAAAGTATGAGTGCCCAGTCGCCGATTTCTATACGGTGATGAATGAGGTAAATGCCCGATTTCAAAAAGAAGACCCAAGCTTTACAGTAGTAGGCAAAGACCGGGTACACCCCGGTATAGATGGACATTTGCTCATGGCTTATCAGTTTATGAAGAGCCAGCAATTACCTGCCACAGTTTCAAAAGTGGTGATAGATGGTGCCGATGTTAAAGTGGATGATGCTGAAAATGCCAAAGTAACTTACTTGCGCAGAAGTAATCCGGGCTATCTTTTTTTTGCTATGAAATCAGCTGCTTTACCTTTCCCGATAGATGGATATGAAACCTTAAAATGGGTGCCTTTGCAACAGGATTTTAACCAAGAGATTTTGCAAGTAAAGAATTTGCCTATTGGCAGTTACAAGCTAACAATTGAGGAATCCGAAATTGGCACTTTTAGCAATGGTGACTTGCAAAAAGGCATCAACTTGGCAGACTTTACCAACACGCCACAGTACCGACAAGCACTTACGCTTAGGACATTGGCCATGACCCAACAGCAACTCATCAAGAGTAAAATCAGGGCAATGAAATTGATGGAATATGGCATGCTCAAAGATTTGCCTCAAACGGTCAGTCAACAAGAATTAGACAAGACATTTGAGACAGAACTGGCCAAAATAGCAGACAAGCCCTATTATCCCTACATTAAAACACAAACAGAAAACTATCAAATGTACAGACCGCTCTACAAGGAAACTGAGGCAGCAATTACCCGCTATGAAGAAAGTATGTGGCTTTTGGCACAACCTGTCACTTTAAAATACCTTTTAGAAAAGGTAAAGTAGTCAATCACTTTAAAACTAAAAAAAATGAATCGAAGATATATTTTTCTACTATTTCTAACTTGGGCTTTTTCTTCTTTAAAAGCCCAAGAATTACCATTCTTCCCTTTCCATAATGGCATTTCTGATAGCACCTACAAAACCGCCGAAGAACAGGTGCAACTGCTGTTGGACAATGATTACTCGGGAACAGAGATCAATGGGTTAGACAGTTTTTTTAAGCTGTACCCCGAATTGCAAAAGCATGGCTTAAAGGTTTATACCATTTATTTTAAGGTAGACTTGGATAATCCGGTCCAGCCCTACGACCCACGTTTTGAACAAGTGCTGGCTCAGTTAAAAGGCAGCAAGAGCATGTTTTGGCTACATGTACAAAGTAAAAAGTATCCATCTTCTTCCGTAGAAAATGACCCCATTGCTGTACCTATTTTGCAAGAAATGGCAGATATGGCGCAGCGATATGGCATTAAATTAATGCTGTACCCACACCGCTTTTTTTGGGTAGAATCGCCTGATGATGCCATACGCGTTGCTCAAAAAGTGAATAGAAGGAATTTCGGGATGACTTTCAATCTTTGCCATTATCTTTCTTTGGAGCACGAGCAAAATAGAGACCCTTGGGAAAAGTTGTCTGAGTTGGCAGAGAAATCAATGCCTTATTTATTTGCCATCAGCTTAAATGGGGCAGATGCCCAACCTACTAATCCAGACAACATTTGGGCTTCTTTCATCCAACCCTTGGGCGATGGCAAATTTGATACCTTCCGATTTTTAAAAACCTTTACTGATTTAGGTTTTAATGGGCCTGTAGGTTTGCAATGCTATAATATTAAAGAGGATAAAGCGAAGCACTTGAAACAGTCTAAGGAGACTTGGGAGGGATTTATGGAGAAGTTCGGGGAGGATTGAAATAGAAGCCCTATTGAGATTTTGTACCATTAAGCCTATAA
>CAKZMZ010000438.1 GCA_937129345.1 uncultured Thalassovita sp.
TCTTTGATATTTCTTTGATGATAAAATGGTACTTAAAGTTGGTTTATAATCTTATTGGTGTTCATAATAGCTAGCCTTATCGTATCACTAAGACATTGCTAATTATTTTCTTCAAAATTTAGCATACATAAGCACTAGTTGTTCGGCTTATGCAAACCTGAACATATTATCCTATGATTTGTAATCTGTCTTTTACCTATTGTACTAAAAACACAGATTATAAGATAGGTAGATTGAGTTTCAGGAACCTCTAACAGCACCGCGCTAGAGAAGCATTATAAATGCTTCTCTCATACACACTCATCTACAATGAGTGGATTTCTAGCTATGGCGGCGGTTGTTTTAGCTGCTATCGAAGAAAAGACAACTACTATCAGTATAAAAAGAGGTTAAGAAATGGGCGGTTTAAAAAGTCTGTTTTTAATAGACTTGTCAGAGAAAATAGGATGGTGGGGTGTTTGTTTTTTGTTGGCTATCTCAATTGGAATTACTTTTTTGATAACCATTTCAGATTTAGCAAAAAACTGGTCTATTTTATAAAGAACGCCTAAGTTATTGGGCTTTTCTTTTTCAGTTTGTTGAGCAAGATTTTTATTGAGGAAACACTTGCCATTGCACTGCAGCTCGGGTTTGTCCACATTTTCACATAGGTATTTTTCAATGGTTTTTTGGTTGAATTGGTACCAAGAGGTTACCACCGAAAAACGCATGCTTCCCAGTAATAATACCAAAGAAAAAAAGACAATATGGAATTGAGCTGCTTTCAAAAAATCAGTTTTCTACACTCCGTAAAGTAAAGGCATTTTTGGCATAATTCGCGGAAAGCTTCGTAGAAATCGCGTCGAACATCACTACATTGTTTTCATTAAAATCTATAGTGGTAGGATCTTTAAAGATTTGCGACACTTCTACATCAATTAAAAAATTGGTTGAGTTACTGCTGTTTACCGTTACAGGTTGGTTTAATGGCATGATCAGTCGTCTGTAATTAGAATCGCCACCAATGTGCATCACTACACCCGCTTGTTCTTGGTTTTGTGTAGTAAATCTGCCTTCTAGCAGTAAAAATTTATAACCTGTGTTCCAGTCCCAAGCCATGTTGTTGCTTGGATCAAGTGCGCCTATATTGTCTAAAGAGTAGTTTTGAGCATTGTCCACACCAATGGCAAATTCTAACTCGTTGTAAGTGGCCAAAGGCACATTGGTTATCTCAATTTCGTAAACATGTGATTCAGGCGAGCGTTCGACCAAATGATAACTGTCTGGCTCAATAAATAAATCGCCTGTGCTGGTATTTCGTAATTTTACATTGCTCAAATAAAATTTAAATTCAGAAACCGTGTACTCATTACCCGCATCATTGGTGTAGGTGCGCGTTTCTAATTCTAGCGGGTCGCCATCATTAAAGATAGAAACTATAATCTTGGCATTTCCAGTTACCGCCTCCTCATTGGTATTGTCGGTCTCATTGCAAGCAAAGAGGCCAAGGGTGAAGGCAATCAATACAAAAGACAATTGGTGCTTCATAGCTTATTAATTTTTAAATGGATCAGAAAATTTGGGATTGGTGATAAATTCCTCATCGGTAAGCATATTCATAAAAGCAATAATGGCTTCCTTTTCATCAGGAGTTAAAAACAGTTTAACAGGGTCGCCGGGGGAGCGGATTTCATTGCTTGCTTCTATTATGAGTGGGTCTAGTGTATTGCTCGTTCGTATGTGTTGGTCGTAGTGCTCTAGAACTTCTTCTAAAGTATTAAATCGCCCATCGTGCATGTAAGGGGCGGTTAAAGCGATGTTCCTTAACGTTGGCGCTTTGAATTTGCCTTTGTCGGCATCTTTACCAGTTACGGTTTTTAGGCCATCTCTTAATGTGGCATCTTCGTCCAAACCATTGTTGTGGAAACCATTAAAGCCATTCAAGTCTCCACTGGTGAGCACGTTGGTATGGCAATCGCCACAGTTGCCGCCGCGTAAGCCAGCTTGGGCAATTGGGTGGGTAAAAAACAAATCGATGCCACGTTGTTCAAGTGCTGTGGGCGTGTATTCCCCTTTTAAAAATTGATCGTATTTTGAATTGGATGAAATGAGCGTGCGTTCGAACTGGGCTATGGCCTTGCCGATATTTTCTGCGGTAATGATTTCATCGCCAAAAGCTTTTTTAAACATTTCTGGATACTCAGGTGTGTTTTGGAGCTTGGCCACGGCAGCATCCAAGCTTTGGTGCATTTCAATGGGGTCTTCTATGGGAATAAGGGCTTGTTCCTCTAAACTTGTTGAGCGGCCATTCCAGAAAAATTTTTGGTTCCATAGCAAATTGGTAAGCGACATGGCATTAAAGCGGCCTAGGCTACCATCTATGCCTTTGCTAAATCGTTCGCCATCTGTAAAGGCTTTAGACTGTTGGTGGCAAGTACCGCAAGACATACTATTATCGCCAGAAAGTTTTTTCTCATAAAACAACATCCTGCCCAATGCTATGCCTTCTACAGTCATAGGGTTGTCCTCGGGGATTTCAAAATTACTCCCAAAGTAAAAAGGAACTTCTGCTTCTAAATCAAAGGCAGTGGGAAAACTTACGGAGGGTTCTTCAGTGCTATCGCAAGCAATCAATAAAGCTGAAAAAATAAACAAAATACCCAGTCTCTGTAGAAAATCACTCATAGATTTTTGTATCAATCACTCCATATAAAAAGCGTTTTTGAAAGGAAATGATTCAATAAAATACAACATTAACAAAATTTATTGAAGCAACCAATCGAGCGAAAAATATGTAAAAACATTATCTGTATAGTCGTCTTTTTCAAAGAATAATCCTATATCTCCATTTTTTAAAATTGTGAGTGAGGAGTAAGCTGCTGCACCTTTGTAAATAGTCTTGGGTTGGCTCCAAGTTTTGCCATGGTCTTTACTGATTTTGATGGTGAGGTGTTGGCGTTTTTCTTGGGAGTCTAGGTTTGAAAAAATAAGTAGGTCTGTTTTGGCTTTTTTATCAGGATAAACTAATAAACTGGCATTACAAGCAGGGTCTATTAAGGAAGAATCTATGTACGTTTCCCAGCTTTTGCCTTGATTACTAGAGGTATGGATGTAACGATAGCCTGCTTTATTTACTCGACTGTTCACCATCCAATCCCCATTTTTAAGCTCTATGATTTTTGATTCATCGCCTGGGCTGAGTGGATTTTCATTTACAAACCATGTTTTGCCATGGTCTTTACTACCAAAAATAAATACCCCTTTGTCTAAGTTGACCAAAGTATGCAGCAGCCTGCCATTTTTGGTTTGTACACCTCTGCCCGAAGTAATGAATTGAAAGTCTTTCCGACTATTGGGCAAGGATATTTGCTCGGTAATGTCTACAGGCCCACTCCAAGTTTTACCATTATCAGTACTTTTGATGTATTTAAAATAGTATACATCTTTTTCTTTGTCCAAGTCCATAAAATTAAAGAAGAGGAAGATACTTTTGGTATCTCTATCTACAATAAGGGAAGGATCGGACGCAGATTGCCCAAGCGGATAATCCACCACAGTTTCTATAGGTAACCAAGTTTTACCATTGTCTGTACTCCTGCGTATTACAATGTTGATGTTTTTGTTCCACTTTAAATCCCCACAAGAAGGCACACGCTCATCAATAGCAGCGATCAAATCTCCGTTTGGTGCTGTGGTTAATGCGGGAATCCTGTAACAAGCCACCTCTTGGTCTTGCTCCGTCTTAAACAATGATTGTAATTGCAAGGAATCTTGAGCGCTCGCTTCCCAACTTAGATACCCTATGGCCATAAATAAAAAGAATAACCTTAATAAGGTGCTACCTTTGATCTTTGTATTTTTGATATTGAGTTGTGTCTCAAGATGCTTAAACTGATTTATGTAATTTTTTGAAATCAAATTTATATTCATAAAAGCTTTCATAAATTGTAGTTGTAGTTTATCGCTGATTTTGATTTAGGTATAATTGAAAATTAAAGCGTAAAAATATCATAAAGGCTAAAAGAGTGTATTTTTTGTGTCTATTTTACTTTCCAACCACTGATTAAATACCTACAAATTAGCACAAAATATAATTACTTAATTTTATTAAGACCTGTCATTTTTAAGATAATTTATCGCAATTCAATTACATATATTAATATTGGAGTACGATGTATGGAGCCGATAGCTGAATGATTGAAAGTATAGCTGTAATGAGGTCTTCATGAGAACATATTGAAAAATAATGATAAGATCCTTTAGAAAAATCAGACAGCGCCTGTTGTCTGAAAATAAATTTACAAAGTATTTACTGTATGCTTCTGGTGAAATAGTTCTGGTAATGATAGGTATCCTGCTTGCGCTTCAGGTAAATAACTGGAACGAGCAGCGTAAAAAAAATAAGGAGCTCAAAGAAGTTAGAACACGTGTCGCTCTTGATATTGGGAATGACCTAGCCGACTTACAGTCTAAAATAGACTTTTGGGAGTACAAAAGACCTCTTTTTGACAGCGTACGATATGGAAAAATGACCGAAGCATTGCTTGATCAAGGTGCAGATGAATTAATTAGCACAGCTCCTTTTACAGTACTGAGTAAAACAGGTGTCGAATTATTAAAAGAAACAAAGAATAGGGATGCTCTCACTCTAAAAATCATAGAGATTTATGACTATCTGGAAGAACAACCGCTCATGAATGAAAGAGAAATCCGCCAGAGTATGTACGATATGGTAGATGCAATGATGAAGTACGAGTGGTTTCATGATTATAAGAAAAACGGATTAAATAGTAAAAGTGCAAGAGGCTACTTTCTAAATGATAAAGAATACATCAATAGATTGATTTACAGCCATAATCGAATCTATACGAATTACCTCCGAAAGCTTGAATATGTAATTAGCGTTCTAAAAGAAGCAAGAAATGAATTAAGGATTAAAAACAATCCAAACTATAAGCCCCTAACAAAAGACGGCCTAGAGCAATATATAGGCTCCTTTAAGCTAGATACGGACTCAAACCCTGAACTCTGGTATTTTATAACTGATACCATACACTTGGAGATTGAGGACGATATACTGAAACTAAAAGTTAACAAGTGGAAGTCTAGTTTTATAGAATATTTTGAGACCAATGAAGATACGTTCATACATGGAGGTAGTTTCTTCAACCTTACCATGACTTTTGAGCGGAACGATTTAGGAGAGGTCACTGGCTTTAAACTTTACACACAAAGCCGTAGTGAAACGTCCATCAAACATTTTATTAAGCTAAAAAATGAAAGTGAATAAAGCTCTAATTTGAGTAATAGATTTTTTTAAATAATAAAAGTGCAATCTCAATATCTTTAAGCTGAACCATAAGCCAATGATAAAATTCTTTAGGAAAATCAGACAAAAACTGCTGGCTGAAAGCAAATTTAGCGCATATCTGATTTATGCCATTGGTGAAATTTTTTTGGTAGTGATAGGAATTTTAATTGCATTACAGATAAACAACTGGAATGAGAGCAGAAAGGCCAGTATAAAAGAAACAAAGACACTTAACATTCTCAAATCAGAAATGGTAACTTCTTTAATGGAGCTAAAACAAGACCAAGAGTCTAATGTTAGATTTTATGAGGCTGCACTTAATGTTTACCATTATATTAGAGAAGAACCTGCTCTTGTTGATTCCATGTACATAGAATTTTATAAAAGTGTACAGTTCAATTATTCTTATCCGAACAAAGCAGTATATGAAACCTTAAAATCTGGTGATTTGGGAATTGTTAAATCCGATGCATTGCGGATGTTGATCACCAATATTTATGAGAGTGGCTATGAAAGGGTAATTAGAAAAATTACTACCAGACGAAATGCTGCACGCTTACTCTTTCCCTATTACAAGAAACACTTTATTACTAAAAAGATAGCTGAAGACAACGATTGGGCTGTGTACGATTTTTATGGGATACCTAATGATTATGCATTCATAACCAATGATCCAGAATATGAGGCCTTGATTGTTGAAGCTATTAGAGGTAGGAAAATTGTGATGGATGATTTTACCCGAACTATAAAAGATGTAGAGCATTGTATTGCAGAAATTGATAAATATTTGAAAGCAAAACAATATTTGTAAGTTATGAGAAGCTGCTCCATTTAGGCTTCTCTCTCGACTTTCTTGTGTAGATTATCTTTCTTTACCAAGTTCGGCAGATTTTCCTTTCAATAAAAAAGGTGTTTTTATGGGAGTAACTGATGAAAGATTAAGTAAATCTTATTTTTATAACTATATACCACACATGTAGCGTATTTTAAACGATATCTTCTAGAGTCCTTTTAAGCCAACACATCCTTCACGATATGTCCATGCACATCGGTCAATCTAAAATCTCTACCTTGGAAATGATAGGTGAGATCTTCGTGGCCCATGCCCATTAAATGAAGCATGGTAGCATGTAGGTCATGTATGTGCACCCTATCTTTAATGCCATAGTAGCCAATTTCGTCGGTTTCACCAAATGAGAAACCTTCTCTTACGCCGCCGCCTGCCATCCAAATAGAAAAAGCTTCGGTGTGGTGGTCTCTACCATAGAACTGCATTTTTTTGCCTTCTCGGTTTTCTTGCATAGGAGTTCTGCCAAATTCTCCGCCCCAAACCACTAAGGTTTCATCTAGCATACCTCTTTGTTCTAAGTCTGTGAGTAGGGCGGTCATGGGTTTGTCTACCTCATTACAGCGGTCTACAAAACCGTGCTCCAAAGAGCCTCCTTTACCAGAACCATGAGAATCCCAACCCCAATGGTAAAGTTGAATGAAACGTACATCTTTCTCGGCCAACCTTCTGGCGAGTAAGCAATTATTGGCAAAAGAAGATTTACCCGGCTCGGTACCGTACATTTCGTGTATGTAGTCCGGTTCTTGAGAGATGTCCATGGCCTCAGGTACAGACATTTGCATCTTAAAGGCCATTTCGTATTGGGCAATTCTAGATAAAATTTCAGGGTCGTTTACTTCATTGTAAGTCTCCTCATTAATCTTATTAATGGCATCGATGGATTTTTTCCTTAAATCTCTGCCCATGCCATGTGGGTTGCCTGTGTAGAGTACAGGGTCGCCTTTTGAGCGGCATTGCACCCCTTGGTAAACAGTGGGCAAAAAGCCACTGCCCCAAACACTTTTACCTGCACTCGGGACACTACCACCTGAACAAAGTACGATAAAACCCGGTAGATTTTGGTTTTCGCTACCCAAACCATAAGCCACCCAAGAACCTATACTTGGTCTGCCCAAACGAGGCGAACCTGTATGCATCAGCAGCTGAGCAGGGGCATGGTTGAACTCATCGGTATGCATGGCCTTTAAGAAAGAGACCTTGTCTGCTTTGGTTGAGAAATGGGGCAACCTGTTCGAAATCCAAGCGCCCGACTCACCGTGCTGTTTAAAGTCTGCAATGGGACCGAGCATTTTAGGCACACCTCTAATAAAAGCGAATTTCTTGCCCTCTAACAATGAAGGAGGACATTCTTGACCATGTAATTTTGCCAAAGCAGGTTTGTAATCAAATAGCTCTAGCTGAGAAGGAGAGCCTGCCATGTGCATGTAAATCACCCTTTTTGCTTTGGGCACATAATGTGAAGGCTTAGGATTCATGGCATTGGCTACCTTTGCTTTCATATCGCTATTAGAAGCGCTTTCGGTGGGATTACATCCGATTAAAGAACCTAGTGCCATAGCGCCCAAACCAGTAGTGCAGTTTCTTAAAAAGTGCCTTCTTGTAGTGTTTTCTAGGGATTTATGCTGTAATTCCTTTAATAATCTGTCTATATTTTTCATTAGTAATGCTAAAAAATAACTTGCTCATTCTGAAACTATAAGAATTTGTTAATCAACAAGTTATAGAATTAATAATTTACAATCAATAATTAAACATTGATCATTCTTTGGTTAAAAATTCGTCCATGTTCATTATGGCGTTGGCTACTACCGTCATGGCTGCCAATTCCTCACAATTACCTTCGCACAATGGTTCGCCTTTAAAAGTATCTTGCGGCAAGCCTGTTTCTAGATTTACATCTCCTTCCATTTCGCCATCTTCCTTTGCTTTTTCATCTTCCAAATCATCATAAGCATTGGGGAATTTGAGCAGCTCGTAAACGGCTTCCTCATTTTTCTGAAAGTGAGCGTAGGAATCTTCCCAAAGTGATTTGAGCGCTTCTTGTTTTTTATCTGAAATTTCCCTCAATACCGCTTTTTGATAGCCTTGCTGTATGCCGGTGCCTATGTCTTCGGTTGCCAACATTTGCTTGGCCAAAGCAATGGCCGTTTCTATGTAAACTGGGTCATTTAAAGTAACTAAAGATTGTAGCGGCGTATTGGTTCTTATCCGCCTTGGCACACAAAATTCTCTACTCGGTGCATCAAAGGAGATAAGTGAAGGATAGGGGCTGGTTCTCCGCCAAAAAGTATATAAGGCCCTTCTGTATCGGTCTTCGCCTTCACTGGTTTGCCATTTGAGACCACTGTAAACCACTTGCCAAACACCTTGGGGTTGTGGGGGCATTACGCCTTTGCCATACATTTTCTCACTTAATAAACCGCTTACGGCCAATGCTTGATCGCGCACTTGCTCGCCACTCAGTCTAAATCTTGGCCCTCTTGCTAAATAGCGGTTGGCGGGGTCGATTTCCAATAATTCATTGCTCACTTTAGAATCTTGTCGGTAAGTGGCTGACTTTACCATGGTTTTAATGAGGCGCTTCATGCTCCACTCATAATCGTGCATAAAGTTGTAGGCCAACCACTCTAGTAACTCTGGATGGGAGGGAGTAGCGCCTTGTGTACCAAAATCTTCGCTGGTTTCTAAAATACCAATACCAAAAATATTTTCCCATATTCGGTTGGCCATTACACGTGCGGTGAGTGGATTATCTTTGCTCACAATCCAATTCGCTAAATCGAGCCTGTCCGCTT
>CAKZMZ010000439.1 GCA_937129345.1 uncultured Thalassovita sp.
CACAGTATAAATGAAAGGCAGCATAATACTCAGAACAATCACATTATTTATGTTGCTTGCATCAAATACATTGGTAGCGCAAGATTTTAAGACAGTTGGCTACTTTCCTACTTATCGTTTTAGTTTGGTAGATAATATAGCATATAACAAACTAACCCATTTAAACATAGCCTTTGCCCAGCCCGATGAGCAAGGGAACTTAACCACCAATGGCGTTACTATTTCCGATGTAGTGCAAAAAGCCCAGGCTGCTGGTTTAGAGGTATTCATATCTCTAGCGGGTGGTGCTGCCTCTCTTTCTGTTTGGGAAAATTGGTTGAGGCCTGCTAATCGCTCCTTCTTCATCAGTAATATTATTGAGTATGTGAAAATACACAACTTGCAAGGCGTAGATGTCGACCTAGAATGGGGAACTGTTAACGATGACTACAGCGGTTTTGTGCTAGAGTTACGGGACTCTTTAAAAGCATACAATTATGGCATTACGGCAGCATTGCCCGGTACATACCGATATCCTGAAGTGTCAGACGAAGCCTTGGCGGCTTACGATTGGGTAAACTTAATGGTGTACGATTTAACAGGTCCTTGGGCGCCTGATTTATATGGGCCACATTCCCCTTTTTCGTTTGCTGAAAGTGCTATAGCTTATTGGTCAGCGCAGGGTCTAAGCAAAGAGAAAATGACGCTAGGCGTACCATTCTACGGTTACGATTTCACCAATTTAGAAAAGACGGTTTCTGTAAAGTTTAGTGATATGGTAAGTAAAAATACTAACTATGCTTACAGAGATCAGGTTGGGCGCATCTATTACAATGGGATCTTTACCATTGCTGAAAAAACCCGATTGGCCATGCAGGAAAATCTAGGCGGCATGATGATTTGGGAGCTTGGCCAAGATGATTTTGGCGAATTTTCATTGCTCAATACCATCTCTCAATCCCTAAATGGAGCCATAATCACTTCTGTTAGTGAAATAGAAGCTATTGCAAACATAGAAACCCCCTACCCCAATCCTGTTTCGGATATAGTAAACCTCGATTTTCAACAAGCCATAGATTTTGAATTATCCCTTTACTCTCCTGTCTCCACCGAAGTATTTACCACAAGTTTTTCTAACCAAAACAACATTTCTTTGGATATGACAGATTACGCTCCGGGCATTTATTTAATTACCGTAAGGGCAAACTCTTTTATACAAACTTTTCGGATACAAAAAATCTAAAAAAGAACAAAGCAAAATTTATCATTTTAAAGCGCGATTTGGCTTATTTATATACATTTGCCTTAAAATGACAAACAAACTAAAGAATGAAGAGATTTAAGGCATTGGATGTTTTTAGAGGGGCTACCGTATGCTTCATGATCGTGGTAAACACACCGGGCAGTTGGAGCACCACTTTTTCACCTTTACTCCATGCATCTTGGCATGGCTTTACCCCAACCGATTTGGTGTTTCCCTCATTTTTATTTGCAGTAGGTACTTCAATTTCATTCGTAAAAAGAAAATGGGCAGATAACACCTCAAAAGAAGTACTCACGAAAATTTTTAAGAGGTTTGCCATTATCTTCCTGATAGGCTTTTTCTTATACTGGTTTCCCTTCGTAAAATGGACAGAAACTGGAGAATTGGTATTTAAACCTTTGGGTACGACCAGAATTATGGGTGTGCTACAACGCATCGCCTTGTGCTATTTATTTGGTGCGTTAATGGTCCATTACCTCTCGCAGCGGCTTTTAATCGTATGGTCTGTTATTTTGCTTTTGGCTTATTGGGTAATTCTCTATGCTTTGGGCGATTACACCCTTGAGGGAAATTTTGCCCGTACCCTAGATATTTGGCTTTTAGGAGAGAACCATTTATACAAAGGAGAAGGCATCGCTTTTGATCCTGAGGGCTTGCTTTCTACCCTACCCGCCATTGTTAATGTTACTGCGGGCTATTTAGCGGGTGCCTTCATCGTAAAAAATCAAGTAAGCTACGAGACCTTGGCCAAACTACTTTTGGCAGCTATTGGCTTTATCGTACTTGCCTATTTTTGGGATTTATCCTTCCCCATCAACAAAAAAATATGGACAAGCTCTTATGTGGTACTTACCATCGGTATAGATCTCGCCTTGCTAGCTGTAATTTTTTACAGTACCGATTTTATCAAAAAGCCTTTTAACTATTACTTTTTTGAAGTATTTGGCAAAAATCCTTTGTTTATCTATCTGCTTTCGGGTTTCCTTGTTATACTCATGTTTTTTATAAGAATTGGAGGCAAACAAACCTTGTACAACTACATCTACGTAAATGGCTTTGCTTGGATTGATCCTTATTTGGGCTCATTTATGTTTGCCCTAACTTTTATGCTCATTTGCTGGTCTGTGGGTTATTGGATGGATAGAAAGAAAATTTACATTCGGGTTTAATTTTATGTAATTATTCAGGTATAATCTAGGAAGGCATGAAATAATAAATTCTTGATTTAATATCACCCCTTCAGGGTTTTGATAATACATTTTTCAATGCCATACACAAAAAAAAGATTAGAAAAATTTGCATTTAAAAAAGAGTGATGGCATGAAAATCAGCCGGGGGTGGGTGGGTTTTGAGGGTAGAAGGATCTGATTTTCTTGATTTTTTCTTTGGTTCGTTTCTTTTGTATCAAGACGGGGTCCCCGACAAAAGAAATGAACAGCCAAGCACAATTGATGATTTTAAATTATAACCTAATGTAATACAGCATTTTACAAATATTATTATTTAACAAATTTTGCTTGAATAAAAAGCGTACGATAATGAAATACATTTATAATTCTTGCTAATATAGTAGTACTTCTTCGAGGTTTTTATGCATAAAAAAATCAAAAAATCTTACGTGCACTGCGCCAGTTATAGAAATGTACCTAATTGATTATTCGACAAATTGCACAGCGAATAATGCCTACAGCAATCCTTTAACTGCCTCCACCCAGCCTTTAGGGCCAATAGCAGGCACTTTTACTAAATTGGGGGCTTGTAGATCATCCCACCAATTGCCGGGTTTTTGCACTAAAAAAGGCCTGTCTACACTTTGCAAAAGGGGTAAATCATTGGCACTATCGCCAAGACCCACTGAAATCATCTTTGGAAATTGCCTTTTATATAGCTGGTGCAGCTTTTTCACTGCCTTGCCCTTATCGCTCTTTTTAGAAATTACCGTGTGGAATTTACCCCCGGCATTGCATTGCAAGCCAGCCTTTTCCAGCAAGGCAGTCATCTCTTTAAAAGCTTTGGTAGATTTATCACCTTTAATGAGCGTTTCGCTGTAATCTCTAGTAGCAGCCCTTTGGCTCGCTTTCTTATCCAATTTTAAGATTTGTGAGATTTCGTCTATTCCCAAATCGGCATATCCAAAAACTTTGGCTCCGCTTTTTTTTCGCGCTTCCTCAAGTTCTTTTAATATGTTCTCCCGATTTGTCCCTAGCTCAACTACCAAATAATCATCAATTTGTGAGTCAAATTCAATTGTAAAAGGAAAGTAATCTTGCGGAATAAAAATAGCTGAACCATTTTCAGTAATAAAAGGGGCTTTTACACCTATGGCCTCTCTATAGTAGGCTTGCTCTTCCCTTGTTTTAGAAGAGCAAAACACCACAGGCACACCTATACCTTCTAGTTTGCGAACCAAAGTAGCCGTAACCTCAAAAGAATAGTCTTCAAAATCTATGAGCGTACCATCTAAATCAGTGTAGATTACGATGTTTTCCATGCCTGCTTTTATTTTACCTCAAGCTTGCCCTCTTTAGGTATTTCTTTAATTTTAGCTGCTTTGGTATCTCGCATCAACTTTTTGTCCTTCTCTCTCGGTGTATATTTTGAAACATCTTGAACAAATAGCGGAGCGTACTCTTCATTTTTCAATTCCTCTTTAAACTTCTTAAAATCTGCAGAGTACAATGCTGGGTAATAATGTAATTGACTTTCTATATCTTCTTCTTTTTTGAGTAATTTTCTATTGTGCACATCTTCTAAGATATTGGCCTTGAGTGCAGGTGGGCAAATAGGCGAATGATAGATGACTTCCATCGCTGCCAAACTCATATCCTTAACATGTTGATCGCCTTTTACTTCGTGCAAATGCGGATTTCTAGACTCTATTTGGAAAAACTCCACGCCTTCTTTCATCACTTTGTCAGAAGGTGGTGCTAAAATGCCGCCATATCTTTCTAAAACATTTACATAATGATAGGGCTCTATAGAATATCCGGATGAATAGTCTAACTGCATAGCCATTTCCATAGTAAGCGCATGCTCGCCGGCATTACCGGTTTTTATAATCTCTGTACCATAGCCGGTATAATAACTGATCAAGCGATTGAGAATGCGGTTGGTATGCTCAGAAGCCCTGCCGCGCTTGGCAAAGAAAAGATTAGACTCTACCACTTTAGGCTTACTGTGCCAAGAAATACGGACCATGGTAAAAGGTGACGCACTTAAGAAAAAACCTGCACAATATTCTTGTACATACTCTAGTACTGCGCCAGGAAAATAATTATCAGAATCTATAAAACCTACATATTTTTTACCACATAAATAGGCCAACATGGTACTCAAAATCATACCTTCGGCTTTGCCATTTTTAATGTTGCCTTTTTTGTCTAATAAATGTTTGTAGCCCGATGCCTCAACTGCCTTGGTAAGCACAGGGTCTTTTTGATGCACAACTAAGAATTTCCTATTCATAAATCGGCCAATGTGCTCTATGGCATCTTTTTCTAGCTTAAATCGATCCATAGGTTCACGAGGACTGTTAGAAACTATGATCACTTGGCAGTGATGTGGTATACCACTTAGAACCCCTTCTATCAGCTTAATTTTCTCATTTCTAACCGGTACTACTATGGCCATTTGTTCTTGTATCTCGTGCTGAATGTCATAGGCAATCCTCTGCATGATCGGATTGTACTCCTCATCATTATCGGCATTCTTTAGACCACCATCTAACTCAAAGACTTTTTGTACTCCGTGAATTTTTATGGGCCCAAATCTTTCTATTTCTCTTGAAATTTCTATTTTCATGTTAAATTGCTAGAATTACATTGACAATTATCAGGTGCTTAATTTAAATAAAATACAATTAATTCTCTGAAATGTTCAATAAAATTTAACGATAAATACACATTTTATAATAATAAGTTAAGATTTTTAAGTATTTCAAAAAATGAAAACCAGGTACCTACTCACTTTACTGCTATTTGGTGCAGCCATGCACACCGAAATTCTATTAGCTCAAGGCAGTTCTGCCAGAGACAATTCTGTCCGAGACAATTCTGTCCGAGACTCCATATTTATTTGGCCCGAGGGAGTGCCGAACTCAAAGCCAGTAGAAATGGAAGAAAAATTTATGGTCACCAACATTTTGAGGATCAAAGATGTAACCAATCCCACGCTTACGGTGTATCTCCCCCCTGAAGATAAGGCCATCGGCACCTCAGTGATTATTTGCCCTGGTGGCGGTTATCACATCTTAGCCATAGACCACGAGGGTTATCAATTGGCTGAGTGGTTTAACACTTTAGGAGTCACCGCTTTTGTGCTCAAATACCGCCTACCCGACGATGTTATTATGGAAGATAGGACCATTGGGCCACTGCAAGACGCACAACAGGCCATTAGAATGGTAAGGGAAAAAGCTGATGAGTGGAACCTGGACCCCGATAAAATAGGTATCATGGGCTTTTCTGCAGGTGGTCATTTAGCGAGTACAGCAGCAACACACTTTAAAAACCCTGTAGAACCAGCGAATAGTACTGGTGTTAAACCCAATTTCAATATCTTAATTTATCCTGTTATTTCTTTTAAGGAGTCTTTTGGGCATAGAGGAAGCAGAAACAAACTGCTCGGCGATAAAACCAACGATTATAAAACAGTACTAAAATTCTCCAACGAATTGAACGTAACCTCAGAAACCTCGCCTACTTTTTTGGTTCACAGTTCAGACGACAAAGGCGTACCCGTAGAAAACAGCATACGTTTTTACCAAGCGCTCATAGAAAACAATGTACCTGCTGAAATGCACATTTACGAGTCTGGAGGGCACGGCTATGGTATGGGAAAAGAAGGAACGCCTGCAGCATCTTGGCCTACACGCCTGGAAGCATGGCTAAAATTGAGGGGGTTGCTCAATTAGTTTGAACGAGTAAATAAACCAAAACATAGAATTTTTGTTTCATTATTACTTACAACATTACTATTTACAGTTAACTAAAGTCATTTTTTAAACTATCTACATTTATTTGGATTTCGATAAACCCATATTCCCTGATTTCATAAAGGAAATTTTAGAGCTGCGCGAAGAGGTGGCCATGCTCAAGTCCCAACTTCCTGATAAAGACGAAGAGGACACAACGCCTCAAAAAGAAAGCCGCGTAAATTTGCCTACCAAAGAGGAGTTCGATGATCTTCTACATAGTAACTCAGAAAATGAAATAAGTAAATTTCTACAGAATATTAATCAGCAGGTACTTGTAGTAGGATTTGTATCTATACACAAGTTAGATGGGAGACACTTGTTTTTGAGTGAAAACTTTGACAAGCTTACCGGTTACAAAAGACATATGCTCATTGGTAAAGGGGCCTACACATTCATGCATGAAGAAGATATAAAAAAGGTAAAAAATATTTTGCATGCACAAAACTTAAAGGGTAAGAACACAGTAACCAATTGGCGTATGCGGCATGCCAAAGGCTATCATATTTGGCTAGAAACCCACTCGCACATCATATTTGACAAGGACAACAAGCCTGCTTATATCTATTGCCTTAATAGAGACATCTCTGATAAAATGTTTACCCAAAACAAGTTAGAGCAGTCTCGCAAGCTATACAATAGCATTTACCACAGCTCACCCGATGCACTTTTTTTGTTAGATGTAAATACGCTAGAGATTTACGATTGCAACAAAAGAGCCCTCAAGCTTTTTAAATACAGTTCTAAAAGCGAGATCTTTGGCAAGCACTTTTCCGAGCTACAGATAAAAAAGTTTTCTTTTCCTGATATATACCGCATAAATAAGCTTATAAATAGCAAAAAAATATGGACCGCAGAAGTAAATTGCTTAGACAGCAACGGACACATATTTGAAGGGATAATGGCCATGAGGAAAGGAGATAACCCTGATGCACCACTTATTTTAATGCGCGTAAGCGATTTAACCAATCTAAAAAACTCGCAATCTGTAATACAGCAGCAAGAACAACTAATTGCCTCTATTAGTGAAAACGTAAACGAAGGTATCTACAGAAGTACACTAAATGGTAAAATGATTTATGCAAACAAAGCATTTGCCAGAATCTTTGGCTACTCAAGTGTTGATGAAGTGCTCAAAATAAGAGTGGAAGACCTCTATGCAAGTGCAGAACAACGTGAAGACATTGTAGATAAGATCCATAAACTCGGTATCTTAAACAATGAAGAGGTCTTGTTCATTAACAAGAAAGGATACAATTTTTGGGGTTTGCTCAACTGTAAATTATCTAAAGGAAAAAATGGAGAATTTTACTTTGATGGCGCCATTAAGGACATTACCGAGAATAAAAACTACCAAAGCCAATTAGAGCTCCAAAACCAAGAACTTACCGAAGTAAACAATGCTTTGGACCGTTTTGTATACAGTGCATCACATGATTTAAGGGCACCCATTGCCTCTTCTTTAGGATTGATCGATATCGCCATGCGAGAAAAAGATGCCGATATCATTAAAGAATACTTACAACTACAAGCAAAAACCCTCCGTAAGCTCGATAATTTCATTAGTGATATTATTGACTTTTCGCGTAACTCAAGGCTAGAGGTAAAACACGATGAAATCGATTTTGATAGCATGCTAAAGAATGCTTTTGAGACCTATGAGTATATGGAAAATGCCGCTCGTATTTCTAAAGAAGTTAGCATAACTCAGGAAAGTAGTTTTTTTACTGATAAAAATCGCTTGAATATCATCATCAACAACTTTCTTTCCAATGCTATCAAATACGCCAACCCCTATCAAGAGCAACCAAAAATTAAAGTGTCTATAGAAATTGATAAAAAAAACGCTTTGATTTCGATCCAAGATAATGGTCTAGGTATTCCTGAAGAACACGTTGACAAGATTTTTGAGATGTTCCACAGAGCGCACCCCGATAAAAAAGGCTCAGGTTTAGGACTCTTCATTGTTAAAGAAGCCATACAAAAAATGAAAGGTCATGTAGAGGTAAGTTCTCGGGAAGGCAAAGGAACTACTTTTATCATAAACCTGCCCAACATGATTGAACTAAAAAAAGAAGCAGAAGTTGAAAATTAGGCCAGCCAGTAAAGGCATCTTTCTGATTGGTGAAATCTAGCTTGAGCAATGAGATTAGTGTATTTCAGTAAGCCGAAGTCAAACACATTAAATCAACCTTGAGTTAATTTAGACGGAATTAGGTTAGAATCTAACCCTGTAACTATCTTTTATGCAAGGTTCGCATAGCGCTTTTTATATATTGCATCAATTATAGGCCTTATATTAAAATTATATGTAACATTACTTTAGCTTTATGAAGCCTCAATATTTTTTATTCTACATAGCTATATTTTTACTGTCAACTTGCGCTTACGATCCTATTCCCGAAGTGGTGGATTGTACTGCACAAAACATCACACTTACTATAGATAATGTACAAGCAACGCCGTGCGGCACCTCTCAAGGTAGTTTTCGGGTACTACCCAATGGCCCAGTAGAGAATTTTACTTTTAGCATAGATGGAAGCAATTTTCAAAACAGTAATGAATTTTCGGGGCTGCCTGCAGGCAATTACACAGTTACCGCTCAATCTTTGGGAGGATGCACCGCCATTGCAAAAGCTACCATAACAGACGAAACCAATATAACTATAAGTGTAAGCATAAATGATGCGGGCTGTGGAACCAATAACGGACAGATACA
>CAKZMZ010000440.1 GCA_937129345.1 uncultured Thalassovita sp.
GTTGTACAGGTCGGTTGTACCTCTGCATTCTAAACGCGCATTTCTCGCTTGGTTAAACACAAGTGACACTGCGCCAGTGGTATTATTTGCATCGTAAACTGGTTCAGCTTGGTTAGTAAAACGAACGGTGCCCCTATTAGTAAAATCGCCACCTACTGTTAAAGTATGCCAACTTCTGTGGTAGTCGCCATAAGTACCTCCACTCAAATTAGTATATGCATTGCCTTCTCCAACCGTCATCTGCCCATCTGCTCTTACTTCTACACCCCCTAAAATCACAGTATGCAAAGGTGTAGTGGCAGCACCATCATTAATTTGGAAAATACCTCTGTCTACCCTAAAATATCCGTTAATCTGATAATCAGCAAAAAGCACCGCTTCATCTGTATTGCCCGTCATGTTCACGATTACATTGTTAAACTCGCGGGCTTGGTCGAGTAATATTCCGGTACCATATAACTCTAAAGTTCCACCATTGGATCGATTTGCAAAGCCATTGGCGCCAGTAGTATTACCTAATGGAAAGTTATCGCTCACAGGTGTTCCCGTTCCTTGCATCCTAATAATGCCTTTTCCATTTATAGTAGTAAAGTTATGACCGCTACTGTTTACCAAATCTAACCTGCCCGTAACTTCTAGGTAATCCACTTCTTGGTCGTTCACATTCATGGTGATAGTTCTACCATTGGTAATAAACACCCTATCGCCTGCTTCAGGAATCTCATTACTAGGGTTGATAAAGAGTGGAGTAACTGAGCCGTCTAGTGTCCAGCTAGTGGGGTCATCCCAATCACCCGACTTATAACTGTACCAAGTTTGCGATGGGCTACCTCCTATCGGGCTTGCTACATCGTCATTGGTGCCTATAGTATAATATCCATCAAGTAAATTAGCATCTGCAACTGTAAAAGTAACTTGATCGCCTTCGGTAATTGTTGTTGAGGTTACAGTTACTGTGGAGAAATTTCCGCTATTGGTAGGCCTGTAAAGTAGCACATAATTGGCCGCATCTCCTGGAAACAACCCACCTGCTAATGCCTCAGGAAAATCGAATACTAGTTCTGCATTAGCACTTAGCGTACCTGTCTTATCTACATACCAAGTGCGTTCCCAACGGTGGGTTGCAGCTATTGTCCCGATATCAGTGGTCAATATTCCATTTCCACCGTTGTTATGCCCAGCAAACAAAAACTCTCCGTCACCAAAAGTATTATCTACCGCTTGCCCCAAATAAAACCCTACCGAACCAGCTAAATTATGATGTTCGCCTCCTGAGTTTCCAATGCCTGCTACATCAAAGTCGAAATCTCCATTAGTGTTATCATCGCCTGCATAATAATCATTAGTAACACTTAGTGCATAAAGTGAAGAAAAGTAATTTTCTATACTAATGCGTTCGGCTGCGTTTAGTTTACGGTCAAAAAGGATTACCTCTGCTATTGAGCCCTCCCAGTTACCATTAGGACCATTTGCAATTTGAACAAAATCTGAATTGTTTATTGGTGATGTAGCGACATCGGTACCATTGTCTGCAAGTGGAGTATTTTGCAGTCCATCTATGTAAAGCTCTATAGCAGTTCCACCAGCCCAAAGGCTATTAATTAATTGTGGATCAGTAGTCTGTTGATTATCTGTTGATTCGGCATTTCTATTATTACTGACTCCTAATTTTATGACTTCAGAACCTCCACCATTTGCCCCCGCCCTATCATAACGAATAGATAATGTTTCATCATTACCACTATTTATTGATCTAAAAATTCCCTGATCTACGTTCGTAACATCTGATTGAACAAGAACAAAAAGTGAAAACTCAGAAATCCCATTAATGTAACTCTCCCCATCCGCATCTTCTAAAAAATGATTTGTCCCATCAAAATCTAACACTGGCCGATTATTAAGTGTTGGTGCTGCATTTATTAATAGGGGCTGATCAGCTGCTGTCCCCTGCTCCAAATCATGCCCATAACCACTTAGGTCGTGCCATGTGCTCACATTTCCCCCATTAAGCGTAGTGTTGTCGCCTCTGAGCCAAAGTTGTAAGTTAGAGGTGCCTGTATTGTTCCCAACTCCTCCAGGCCCTGTTTGCGCGAAAGATTTGATGCTAATTAACGTTAGTAAAATTAGCGTATTGATAAAGGTTTTATGCATACATGTAAAGTATTTATATGATAGATTTATAGCTTTTTATTCTAACGTGTACTTAGGGTTGAAGTGCTTAGGAGGGACTCTGAATTATCTTATAAATTTGAACAAAACCTTGCATGAATTGACTTATTTATACTTTTTTACTCACTTTTTATTCTATTTTTGTTTATAGTAAAAGGTGCTTTAGATGCTTCATTCAGCAGGAAAATATCGTTTTGCAGCTAGGCTGCTAATTTCAGTATCGGTAAGATTTTTATATTTAGGTGTATTTTAAAATCAACTTATGAAAATCAATAGAAGAAAGGCATTGGCCAATATAGCCCTTGTATCTTCCGCTGCGGTGATGCCCGGCATAGGCTATACAAAGGAAGATAAAAAGAGAAAAGAGGTTTTTAGATACTGCTTAAACACGAGTACAATCAGTGGCCAAAAGCTAGGTTTAAAAAAATACATTGACATTGCCGCTGCTGCAGGTTATGATGGTATTGAGGTTTGGGTGCGCGATGTTACAGCCTATTTAGAAGAAGGTAATGATGCTTCCGAATTAAAACAATACATATCAGACAAGGAACTTAAAGTAGAAAATGCCATTGGCTTTGCTCCATGGATAGCTGGTGGTGAAGCAGGTATGCAACAGATGCAAGAAGAAATGGAAATGTTGGCCTCTATTGGTGGTACGCGCATTGCGGCACCCCCCGCAGGTGTAAGTGGCGATGAGCCCTTAGATTTTTTAGAAGTCGGTGAAAAATACGCCGCAATATTAGAATTAGGCAGAAAAACAGGCGTGATGCCTCAATTGGAGTTTTGGGGAGCCTCCAAAGCCATGTGGCACTTAGGCCAAATCATGATGGTGGCTGCGGCCACAGGCGATCCAGATGCTAGATTACTGCCTGATGTCTATCACTTGTTTAGAGGAGGCTCAGGCTTTGAAGGCCTTAAAATGCTACAAGGAGACATGATTGAAATCTTCCATATAAATGATTACCCGGGTACTAAGCCTAGAGAAAAACAAGTAGATGCAGACCGCATTTATCCCGGTGACGGTGTTGCACCTTTGAAGGATATCTTGACTACTCTGAAAAACATGGGTGGCACAAAGGTACTCTCTTTAGAACTCTTTAACCGAACTTATTGGAGGCAAGACCCTTTGGAAGTAGCCAAAACTGGTCTGGCCAAAATGAAAGCAGCTGTAGCTAAAGTGAAGTAATTGAAGAAAGAAGTTTAGTGTGGATTTGTTTATTTATTGAAATGAAATACTCAAATCCACGAATCAACAAATAACCTAACTACTCCCCCGTAAAATTAGGGGGTCTTTTTTCGATAAATGCTTTTACACCCTCTTTAAAATCGGTACTCTTAAAACAGACGCCTTGGTTTTTGGCCTCCTCGTCTAGGGTATCTTTTAAACTTCCCTTTGAAGCGGAAACCACGTTCTTTTTTACTTGTGCCAAAGCAATAGACGGGCCTTGGGCCAAAGCATAAGCCAACTTTGAAACTTCTTCTTCCAATAAACTCTCTGAATAAATATGATTGGCAATGCCCATGGCTTTGGCTTCTTCTGCCCTAATATTTCTGTTAGTGGCAATGAGTTCGAATGCTTTTCTTTGCCCGAGTAGTTCAGTGAGAAAGAAGCTACCGCCACCATCAGAACTCAAGCCTATCCTAGTAAAAATTTGGCTAAAAAGGGCATTTTCAGAAGCCAAAAGCATGTCGCAGGCCAAAGCAATGCTAAATCCCAAGCCTACGCAAACGCCCTCTACTTTGGCAATGAAAGGTATGGGACTTTGCCGTATCGCTAAAATCACAGGATTGACTTTTTCTCTTAGGTACGCGGTTACATCAAAGCGAGACATCATTTCTGGAGATAACATAGCCCCTGAGCTAAAATTACCTCCCTCACCAGTAAGTATGATCACTCTGGTACCGTCTTCTTCGCTAGCTTCTATGTGGGCCAAAAGCAATTCCATAGATTCTGGCTGTATGGGATTTTTCTTACTCGGGATGTTAAAAGAAATGGTCTTGATACCATTTTCCATAGATGCGGTTACTATGGTGTTTTTGGAGAAGGCTGCCATTCGGTTTTTTTAAAGGTTTATTACAAACTTTTACTCAATATTTTACTTTAAAAGCAAGATTGGCCTATCAAAGCAAAATCAGATGTTGTAAAGTTCAAATCAAAAATAAGAACATCATCTAAAGTAATAAACCGAAAAAAATGCATCAATGTTAACCTAGGGCTATTTTTTTAATCTCCTAAGCCCTTAAAATCTCTTATTCTATAATTGAATGTCAGCATAAAATACCGCTGCAGCACTGCTGTCTGTAAATCGTCTATGGAGGTTTCTGTTACCGTCCTTACTAAACTGTTGTTCTGCTTCAACAAATCAAAAACACTCAACCGCAACTCTCCTCGATCATCTTTTAAAAACTTTTTACCTATGGCCAAGTTCACCAAAGCAAAATTTTGGTCAAATTCGTCGCCCAAACCTTTATATAAATAGTGTGTCAAATCTGCATTGAACACCATGCCCTTCCAAAAAATAAAGTTGGCATTTGCCTTGGTTAGTTGGTAAAAGTAGTTGTTGTCCAACTCGGTCTGCAACTGGTTCTTTACCACATTGTAATTGGCGGTATAAGAAACCGTAAAATCTATGTTTTGGCTTACATTACTGCTCAAGTTAAGTCCCTGACTCAGGTTAAGTGTATTGGCTTGGGTTTCTCTATTGTTGATCAAACCTGGAGTTTGCAGGTAAGAAATACCTGTGGTAAGATTCAAGTTACTTTTCAATGCCTTAACTGGTTTGCCAAAACTGATATAGGTTCTCGCATTGCGGTATCCGTTTAGGTTTATTGGTTGGGTAAATTGTGCTCCATTTTGTAATAAAGGGCCGTTTTCTAACTGTATGTCCCTGGCTGCTACCAAAGTGGCATTAGTAATAAAGTTATTGGTCTGTTGCAGTAAGACAAAGGCAAAAAAGTTGCTGCCGTTATCTGGGTTGGTTTTAGAATAACGAGCAATTAAACTGTGTGAAAATTGTTGGTCTAAATCGCTATTACCGCTGCTTAAATTTAAAGGGTCTGTATTATCTATTACTTCTTGTAATTGAGATATAGATGGGGCGTTGGTACGAGTACGATAAAACATTCTCAGATTGGAGTTTTTGGAAAAACGCATCATCAACATGGCATTGGGCAACACATTATGGAAACTTCTGCCAAATGTCGGATTTTCAATAGCCGGAAACTGCTGTTCACTCTCTAATCTGGCATATTGGTATTGCGCCCCTATATTTAAAAATCCTTTGCGCATACGCAGCCTGTAGGCCGCACCAGTTCGGGTAGTTTGGTAAATATTATCGAACTCATTGGAGAGTAGGCTATCTAAATCGCTGTAAACTCCCGAATCTAGGTTGTAATTAAATTGATTTCTCGTGGATGCATTATCATTAAAAGAAGTACTGGCATTGAGCATCAATTGGGAACGCCTGCCCAAAGGCTCAGTATAACGCACGTTGGCAGAATAGGTATTCCCTAAGGTCTCTACAAAAATTTGCTGATCCAAAATTTCTTCGCTAAACAAAATACCCTCGTAAAAAGTATTTTCGGCGAATAAAGTCTGGAAACCGTCTAAGTCATTTAAGTTAGTTCTTGTTCCTACAGAAATAGTTCTCCCTCGTTTCGAGAATTTATGCCTGTAAAGCAAATTACCACTAATATTATAAGCGTTGTTATCGGCAAAATAATTATTTCTTGAACTGTTGAGCAGGTTAAAATCATTGCTAAAATTACTAGCATTGCTCAATTGCCTGCTTTGGTTATCTTGAAAAGAAATTGAAGGAACAAAAATGAGCGAGTTATTCTCGTCCATCTCATAAGTCATGCGCATATTAAAGCGATGGTTGTAATTCTTACTTCTACTCAAACTTGTTTCTTCATAAAACTGGCTAGAATCTTCGTTAAGAAGTATTTCGCTAGAAAACAACTCGTCACTGTTATTGTCGGCATAATTGAAAAAATAGCTTCCGTTTACATCAATTTTCTCGCCCCATTTGTCATTGTAATTGATACCTAAAGAGCTTACCTCATTGATTCCTCCTTGTTGGCCTACCAAAAAGTTACTTACATCGCCACCTCTGCCAAAACCGCCACCACCTGTGGGCGCTCCTCCCCTGCCACCTCTACCGCCTCCGCCTCTTCTTCCACCAAACCGGCTTCCACTGGCATTGCTGCTGGCAATGCCCACTAAATCTTGTGCCGAAAAGTTTTGCTCGTTAATATTATTAGAAAGACCCACTACGGAAATCCTAGTCTCATCCTTAAACCGGTTGATGTTGCCACCCGCTTTGTAGCGGTTGCTATCTCCATAGCCCGCGTACACATTACCAAAAGTGCCGTTTCGCATTTCTACTTTTGTAATGATATTGATGGTCTTTTTGGTCTCCCCATCATCAAATCCTGTAAACTGAGCTTGATCGCTCATCTGATCAAAAACCTCTACTTTGTCCACTACTTCAGCAGGTAAATTCCGCAGTGCCAAAGTGGGATCGTTACCGAAAAAGGGTTTACCATCTACCAATACTTGTTGCACATCTTCTCCTTGGGCTTTTACCTGACCTGACTCAACGGTAACGCCGGGCATTTTACGCACCAAATCTTCTGCACTGGCATCGGGATTGGTTTTAAATGAGGCGGCATTAAATTGTGTAGTATCGCCATTTTGCACAGCAGGTAGCACCTTGCCTTCTACAAAAACCTCATCTAATTGCCCAACTGATGGAGCAAGCACCAACTTGCCCAATCGAACGTTTTCTTCCGCAACCTTTACTGGCATTGCAAGCGCTTTAAAGCCAATGTAGCTCACTTTTAATAGATAATCGCCCTTTTCTATACCACTAAACCTAAATAGCCCATTAGGATTGGTCGTGGTAAATTTTTTAGCAGTAGTATCTTGTTGATTCACCAAAAGCATGGTAGCACCAACCAATGGTTCTTGATCAGTGCTATCCAATAAAATTCCAAAAACAGAAAACCCTTGGTCTAAGGATGTATCTTGTGCAACTAAGGGCATTGCGTAAAGTAGTAAAAGAAAAGGTATCAGTTTTTTCATTGAGGTCATATTTAGCAGAGCTAATATGCCCAACAATGCTGATTTCTTTTTGAATTTTCAACCAACTTACCAAAAATTTCAACCTAGAGTAAAAAAATTACTCCCACAGTACAAATAAGTCGGCTTACTCAGTAAAAAGCCATATCATTGAATGGTGTTAGATGTATATTCTATTGCACAATTTATTTTTGTTGAATATCAAATTAGGCATTGATTTTTTCTAAGCAATCTTTTAAGGCCTCTGTATCATTAAATCCAATAAAATAATTCTTACCATCTTTTGTCTCAATAAAAAGCCCGTTTCTACCATTTAATGAAATCCTTTTTTCATCAAGAAAAGTAATGTTGGCTCCACACCATTGTGCCGCCTTTGGAGTTTCCACCAACTCATAACTTTCGATCTCGTCCCAAGAAATGCTCTTTTTTTTCTTTTGGATGGGCTTCATCTTATATTTTATTTTTTTATCGGTTACTACAATTTTTAGCGTGAGCCTTACAAGTAACCAAATACAAAAAGCCCAGACCGCAACCATAGCGAAGGATATCAACAAATTCCAGTATTGATTTTCTACATCTGTAAGCATCTTCCAAGAAGCATACAAGGTGAGTATGAGTATCAACCCTAAAACAAAAAAGGTAGGGATGTCTCTAAAATGTTGCTTTTCTTTATAAAGTTGGGTTGCCATTATTATAGGGTTTAGTTGATGAGATGTATAAATATAAAAATAATTGTTAACATTACGTTCATATTAAGTTAACATTCATGAAATATTAAAATCATTCCATCTAAAATTCCTATAAAAGGAGATGCCCTATACTTTAAAATAAGGGTTAATTGACTTGCAACTACTCGCCGTTACCAACCAACTCTATCATCAATGGCTGTTTTCTACCCGTATCTGCCTGTTTGATCAACAATTCACCCTTTGCCGCTTCGGCAGATTTTGGAGTAAAGTGTATAGACACTTGAACAGAGGCACTCGGTTTTAGCAGATAAGGCAGCTCAAAAGGAAAATCAACTTGGTAACTTTCAGGATTGGTAGCAACCAAATAGGTAAGTAAAATGCCCTGGCTACCTTTTGCATTGGATAATTCTATCTCAAAGGTTTTGCTTGCATAAGGCATTACAATACCAAAATCCAGCTTATCTGTAGAAAAGCCCAAAGTGCTAGGCATGTAGGCCATTTCCTCTTCTGCTGCATCGCTGAGAGAATAGGTTTCAAAAGAATTAAGTTCAGGCGAGCCACCTCTGTTGCCGCAACCTGCGGCTATGTACAAATTACCCTCAAACAAAATTACCTGTGTGCCGTGCCTACCTTTCATGAGCGAAGGCATTTTTTCCCAAGTGCCCGCTGCTAAGTCCAAGGCTTCCACTTCGCTATGTGCCTCTACTTGGCTACCGCTCTCGCCGCCTATCACGATTAACTTGTTCCCATCGACCACTGCTGTACAGCCAGCCCTTTGTGTTGGAATATCTCCACTTGGCGAAGGCAAGGTGCGCCATTCACCTGTCTTAAAATTGTAAACATCGGTTTCGGCAATAGTAGCCTCAAAACCTTGGCCCATATAGCCTGATTTTCTGCCTCCAGTTACCACTAACTCATCGCCCACTACCGCTGCTTGAAAATGGTCTCTCGCCCTAGGTGCATCGGGTAATTTTCTCCAAGTATTTGTCGCGGGGTCATATTCATCCAACCAAGACACCCAACCTGAAGTATGCCCGTTGATGATGCCACACACCAAATAGAATTTATCTTGATAAACGGCTACACCTGCTGCACCTCTCAATCTGTCCTTAGGGATTTCTGGCCCGACTGTCCAAAGGTCAAGCAAAGGGTCGTAAATATAAATATGCCTTAGAGGTGTTTCAGAAGGCCAACTGCCATTGAGCCCGCCCATTACGTACACCAAACCGTGGTAACTTACCGCCTGAAAGTGCGACATCTCTATAGGGGGCTTTTTACCTCGTTTCCAAGTATTGGTCTTGGTATCGAAAATGTCTACAGTTTTGATGCCTCTGCCCCCTAAAACCACGAACAGGTCGCCTACTTTAACCGCTGCATTTTCATGCCGCTTTTGTGGCTCATTGGTTTGCTCCGCCGCTTCCCAAGTGTCTTGGGCACTCGTATTAAAAGCAAAAAACAAGAAGAGTATTGGTAATAAGGTTTTAATGGATTTTTTCATTGTTGTATTGAAATTTAATCTAGCCCACGATTTAAATCGTGGGCTTCAAGTCTCAGGTTAGTAGTTTTTTTAAATTTATAAATCGTAAATCTTTGCTCAATTCAAATCATTAATAATTAACCATTCACAATTGATCATGAAGTCTTACATCTCCGTAGATGAAAAAGGGATAAACCGCGCTGAAAGGTCAGGATCGGGCATGTCTTTATCGTATGGGTACATAGGTCTTTTGATTCTTTTGTGGCCTAAGCGCTCCAAATCCTGATCGACACCACCGGGTGTTAAAGCCATGATCCAATCTGCGCGCATATCGTACAACTCGGGTACCAAGTAACCTATCTTCACCACCACAATATCGGATTCTCTAGGGTTTAAGTCCAAATCTGTAAAGTCATTTTCATGGTGATAAGGCTTGCGCTTTTTCGTTACAATTACGCTTACACTGCCTACTTTTACCACCACCTCTGTTTCGGCATGCTGATCGCCCTGGTG
>CAKZMZ010000441.1 GCA_937129345.1 uncultured Thalassovita sp.
ATTCTATTTGATGGTGGAGAAGGAGCGCCTAAACCCAAATATTCCTCTAAAAGCAATGCCATTACTTTAGGGGAAAAGATGCATATTAAAGCGCAAGTAAGTACCCTACCTAATGGTCATACCCGGTATCGTTTTAAGCAATGGATGCAAGGCAAACAAGAACCAAAAAGTTGGGATGTGGAAGGTATAGAAGAGGGTAGTAGAGATTTTAGAAGCGGCGCACTTTGCCTAGTGCCCCATAATTCTGATGTTACCATACACAGAGTATCCGTAATTCCGATTGAATAATTTTGATTGAAATTTGGTATCTTAGAAAAGATGCAACAACTTCTCAAAGAAATCAAGCAATGCAAGGTTTGCGAATCCCATTTGTCCTTGGGTGCCAATCCAGTATTGATTGCCCATCCTGAAAGCAAAATATTGATCATTGGCCAGGCGCCAGGTACAAAAGTACATGCTACGGGCATTCCATTTAACGATCCAAGTGGCGAGCGTTTAAGAGATTGGTTGGGCGTAAATGCAGCACAATTCTACAATGAAAAACTGTTCGCCATTATGCCCATGGGGTTTTGCTATCCGGGTAGGGGGAAAAGCGGCGATTTGCCACCGAGAAAAGAATGTGCCCCTTTGTGGCATCCCTCGCTTTTAGATAAAATGCCCAACCTTCAACTCACGCTCTTGATAGGCAGCTATGCCCAAAAATACTACCTACCAAAAAATCCCTATAAAACCCTCACAGAAACGGTCAGGAGTTACAAAGCATTCCTCCCCAAATTTTTCCCCTTACCGCATCCTTCGCCAAGAAATAATATTTGGTTGAAGAAGCATGCGTGGTTTGAGGAGGAAGCTTTGCCAAGCTTAAAAAAGCTGATAGCTCAACTTTGCTAAAAATCAGTCAATCACCTCGTAGTATAGCTGTTCTGCGCCACTCCAATCTGAAGTGAACTTCATTTTAATCTCTGTAAACCTGTTCAAACCTTTTTCTTTTACCTTGAGGATAGTATAAGGAATGCCTTGCTCGTTATGGCTTATGGCTAGATCTTGTCCAAAAGTGAGTTTTTCTCCCGTTTTTTTGTAGCCTTCTCTTACCTCTACATCAAGCACTTCAAAAGTAATTTTTTTGCTATTCTTTGACAAATCATAAACAAGGATAGAAAAACCATTTCCAACACCTCGCAGAGTAATAATTTCGCTATTTTTATAGGCTTTCTTTACGCCTTGAGATTTCCCAACATCACTACTCATTTTGTAATGAAGCTCTGCTAAGCTATTGGCATTGTCCATAAGCTTATCATAATTCTTTTCTCTCTCTGCATAGGTTCTCTCGAAAGGTTTATGTTTCCATGAACCTTTATCTTTAACCTTTTTACCATCTTTGAAAGTACCTGTCCATGTATTCTTATATTCGCCTTCGTTTACAGTCAACTTCCCTTCTCCGTGTGGTTTTAATTCTACATTAACTTCGCCTTTATAAGAATGAGGGACAGCGTAGTTTTGTGAATACCTATACGGATACTTTATGTGGGCAATTGAGGGAATACCATGTTCATAGGCTGCTGTTCCTTTCCTTCCTGAATTCTTTTTTTCTTTGCTATACCAGAATTCTACACTGTTGAGTTCAGGGCTATGGGGAAGAAAGTTTTCGTCCAATGGAGCTAAAATCCAAACAAAACCATCGGTTTTAATTTCAACCTTATCTGCGGTTGGTTTACCATTTTTCCATTCGGTGGTAAAATATTTTAATTGGTGAGGGGCATCTGGATTATAATGATATTTTCCTTCACCATGAGGATAGCCCTTTTCATTTACTGGGCCAATAAAATGGTCTCCACTAGGGTAAATAACGCCTTGTACTTCTTTGCGCTCCTGATTCTCATAAAGTACTTGTACCCGCCTGCCATCGGGGTACACCTCTTCTGCAACACCATCTACAATGGTTTTGCCATCTAAAGAAACAGCCTCCAAGGTATAGCCTTCTTTAGGAAATGACATCTTCTCCTCCTTTACCTTACCAAATTGGTAACGTACAGGTACTTCGCCAGATTCCTTATTGTACTTGTAAACAATACCGTGGGCAAATCCCATAAAAAAGTCTCCTTTCCATTGAAACTTGGGGACACGGTGGTAATGATGTCTTATAGCTCCCTTTCCGTGAACTACTTCATTTGATACTTCACCATTGTAATAATACTTGTTATTATATAGCATGTTCTTGGTATCACGCAGCTGAGGCTTACTTTCGAATTCTTTCCTACCATGGGTTCTTTCATAAACGGGTTTACCATCAAACATTAAAGGCTTGCCATTTTGTATGTAAACCTGAAAGGCCAATCGGTTAGGTAAGTCATTAAACAATTCATTAACCCAAGAATCGAGTGCTGTTTTATCAGTAGGGACTCCCCATTGAGTTTTTTCTTCGTTGCTCAAAGCTTCCACTTTGGCAGTAAAGGCAGACTTCCAAGCGGTAGTGGCTTCATCTCGTGCAGTGAACTGGCAGGGGTGATGGTATATTTCTTCTATTTTATAATGGTACCAAACACTCCATTCAAAAGTACGTAATACCCATACTTCAGAATTGCTTTTTATTTTCTCATAGCCATATTGCTTTAGTGCTTTGTTGAGTCTCTTTACTAATTCTTTATCAGATGTATTTACTTTTCTATATCCAACTGTGTGGTATATATGGATTCCGTTATCTTTCGTTGGTTTATATTTTATACGTTCATTGTAGTAAGTGTACTTATCTTCATAAAAAGTGTTTTTTGGCTTTTCCCAAAGGAGAAATTTCACATTACCATCTTTCATTAAGGATTGTGAAAATTTAATGCTTTCCTCTGGGGTTTTCCATTCTAAGGTGTATCCAATTTTGGATGTAAGGTAGTTGTTTTTATAATCCTCAACAAACAACTCGATTCGAATATCATTTTTAACTTCACTATAGATACCTGACTCTTTTTCCCTTAGCACATCTCTGCCTTTCCATACCACTTTTTCCCAAGCTGTATTTGGCGAGATCCCCATGGATTCTTCCCATGCCAGTACGTCAGGGTGGCACGGTGGTTTACTTAGTGCGTTTGCAATTATCTGTTGCGATGCAGGAATACTTTGGGCGCATACATTTGACGACATTATAACCACAGCTAAAAATATAGCTTGATAAAAAAAATGGTTATTGGTTAACCTATTGAGCTTAAAAAATTTCATATTTTATTTAATTTGAATACGAAATTTTAAACGTGATATCTTTTTTAAATTATTTAGTTGATAGACCAAAATGCCTGTAAAGCTCCTAAACATTTTCTAAAAACCAACATCCAAAATCTAATCACCACCCCCCATCTCAATCAATTTCATACAAGTTTTATAATTGCGGGTAGTGGCATCAACCTTTAGTTTTTGTTCGAAGAAGTTATTGGAGAGTTTGCTTCTGCCATAGCCTTCTTTGCAATAGAAATAGACCATATCATCAATCATCTCTATTTGTTCGCCTTCTCTTTTGGCGGCTTTTATTTTATCTTGTGGAATGTTCTCCGGCACCGCCGATAAGAAGGTGAAATAAACAAAAGGTGCTTCTTCTTCACTAAAAGGATGTTGCTGTACTTTCTTTGTAAATGCATCTACATCAAACACCATTACCTTAACTTCATAGCCAAAATCCTTAGCAATTTGAGCTTTGATTGTATCGGCTATTTGTTGGGGGCTCGATTCCTTGCTTTCAAAAACTACATTGCCGCTTTGTATATAAGTGGCCACTTTCTTAAAGCCGAGTGATTCATACATCTTCTTTAAATCGGCCATTTTTATTTTTTTCTGACCGCTAACATTAATGCCCCTTAAAAGCGAAATATAGACCATGGTTTTAGATGTTTAGATTGAGAGAGAAGATTAAATTTTATGCAAGCTAAAGTGAATTTACAATTTATGAGTATTTTTAGGCGAGCATAAACTAAGAAAAATTATACAAACTGTGTGGAGCAAAAAAAGAACGTATGTTGGCATTTTAGTGGTCTTGTTGGTAGTGGCCGTTTATCTTTTTGCTAATTTTTATGTGGAACCCCTTCTAGAAAACAGGTTACGCACTTTTCTTAAAGAAAATCCTGATTTTACACACAGTTACAATTTTGAAGATGTAGAGGTAGATTTATTTCCGCCGTCTTTGGTAGTAACAGGTTTGGCCATAAGCCCCAAAGATTCTACTTGGGCCAAACTCAAAAACCACCAAGAAAGAAATGCCATTTCTATACAAAATGCAGATTTGGAAATAAGGGGCGTGCCTATATGGAAATACTTTTATTCTAAAGAGCTAAGTATAAAAGAAATCATTATTAGTAATCCTGATATTTCCTTACATTATTCTACAGTAAGTAAAGAAAACGCCAAGAATATTTTGGTTGAAGAGGCTTTTAGCAAATTATTAAATAAAGCTGAGCTGAACCGTTTGCGCATGTTCAATGCCAATTTGCAAGTGTATGATATAGAAAAAACCAAGCCTTTGTTCAACACAGATTCCGTTTCTGTATTGTTAGAAGATGTGCTGATCAATCAACAAACCTTGTCTTACCTTACGGCGATGGAATTCAGTAAAATTGCTATCAATAGCAATGGTTTTAACATTGCGTTGGACAGCAACTACAGTCTTTCATCAGAAGATATTTTTATCCAAGCGTTTTCGACCGTGGATGTTGCCGAAGATGCAGAGGCGGGTATGTTCATAAAAAAATTGAAGTTAACGCCGAGCAATCGCATGTTGCTGGGCATGGCCAACCAAAAAATACGTTCGATCAGCAGGGCAAGCATAGACTATGTGCGCTTAGAAGGCTTGGCATTTGAACAATTTTTTAAAGATAGAGATTTGGAGTTTGAGCGCTTTGTATTGGAAAAACCTACGGTAGATTTGCTCATCAATACAGAAGAAACCAATCAGGCAGCGCCTGACCCTTTAGGCAAACAATTGGGTAATTTTTTGGCCAACCTCAACTTTGAGACTTTTAATGTACACGACGCGGGCATAGACATTACCGATTTCAAAACCAGAAAATCTTTGGCGTATCTGACCGGTGCAAGCCTAGAATTGGCTGGTTTGCAAATGCAATTTGATTCTCTTAGCGAGCAAGGTCTTTTCCGTACCAAGTTTAGCAAAGGAATATTTACGGCAGATAGTCTGAGCACCAAGGTTTCTGATGATTACGGGGTAACCGCCACAGCCATTTCAGTAGATGCCTTAAAAAGAAACATCCAACTTGATAAGTTGTACCTCAAGCCCACGCTGAGTCCTCAAGCCTATAACAGAAAATTGAGCTATGAAAAAGATTGGTTTTCGGGCAGTGTGGCCGCTGTAAAAATCAATAACTTCGATTTAAACGAGCTGTATACTTCCCTGTCTATCAAAGCGAGTTCTTTGTATGCCGATGCTTTGCAACTATCTATTTACCGCGACAAGCGCCTGCCCGATAATACCATTTTTAAACCTTTGCCGGGCAAGCTTTTGAGAGATTTGCCCATGTTGGTCGGTATTGATACCTTGATTTCTAAAAATATGCAGATTACTTATGAGCAAGTGGGCGATAATCCCGAGCAGCCTACATCGAGTAAGGTTAAGCTAGACCAAATGAGTGTAACAGCTTACAACATCACCAACATTCCAGAAAAACTAGAAGCCAATTCTATATTAGAGGCCAGTTTAAAAGCACGCTTTTTAGAAGAAACCAACATTTTCGCCACTTATCAATTTCAATTGAACAGAGCCAGCGATGATTTTTCTCTGTACGGAAGCATGAACCCACTGCCGGCCTTCCATTTTAGCCCACTTATGGAAAGCATGCTTTTAGTGAAAGTACCTGCGGGGCAAATCAAAGATTTTAACTTTAACTTGGTGGGCAACAATAAATATTTACAAGGTAAGGTAGAAATGGAATACGAGGGCTTGGAAGTAGAAGTACTCAACCCCAAAAGCAAGCAGTCTTCTTCTGGATTTATGACCTTTGTATCCAATACCATCATAAAAAAAAATAACCTAAGAAGTAAGCGCAATTTTACTGTAGGCAAGGTTTTTATAGAAAGAGAGCCCAATAAATCCTTCATCAACTATTCTATTAAAGGCCTAAAGGATGGCATTTTATACAGCGTAGTACCTTTAAGTAGAATTGGCAATAAGAAAAAACGCTAGTGCTTTTCTCAAAAACTGTAAGGTTTTTCAAAAACCTTATAGGCTTAGAATTGATAATTAACGAATACTTAAATCCTAAACTGAAACATGAAATATTTTTTAATCACTATCACAGCAGCTTTATTTACGCAAATCGTTGCAGCACAGACAGTCCCTTTACTACACAACGTTTACAACCGCAATACCACCAGCCTTAATGGCAAGTGGCATTACCTTATAGATCCCACAGAAAATGGCTATTACGACTATCGCCGCGTCCCTTTTGACAGTTACGATGAGCCACCAAGAACCAACGCTTACTTTCGCAATGCCATACCAAAAGACAGTACCGAAAGGATAGAATACAACTTCGAATATGCCCCCACTATGATGGTGCCCGGCGACTGGAATACGCAAATACCCGAGTTGATGTGGTACGAGGGCAATGTGTGGTACCAGCGAAGTTTTGATTATCAAAAACACAACGATGCCTTGGTATTCTTGTATTTTGGTGCGGTTAACTACAAAGCGGATGTGTGGGTGAATGGCAAAAAGGCAGGTACCCACATTGGCGGTTTTACCCCTTTCAATTTTGATGTTACCGACCTGCTGCAAGACGGTGAAAACTTTGTGGTAGTGAAAGTAGATAACACCAGAAAAAAAGAAGGCGTGCCTACCGTTGCCACAGATTGGTGGAATTACGGCGGCATTACACGTGGCGTAGAATTGATAGAGGTTTCAGACACTTACATACAAGATTACAAGGTACAGTTGGCCAAAGATGACAACAATATGATAGAAGGCTATGTGCAATTGGCTGGCAAGCAAAAAGACGCCACCATTGCATTGAGAATTCCCGATTTAAAAATCGATGAGATGCTTACAACAAATAGCAATGGTAGGGTCACCTTTAAAGTAAAAGCAAGAAAATTGGATTTGTGGACTATGGAAGAGCCTAACTTATATAAGGTAGTTTTACAGGCCGCAGAAGATATGATCATTGATCAAATAGGCTTTAGAAATATAAAAGTAAAGGGCGATAGAATTCTTCTAAATGGTAAAAAGGTCTTTTTAAAAGGCATCTGTATGCACGAAGAAAACCCCATAGAAGGTCGGAGGAACTACAGCAAGCAAGATGCGACTATGATGCTCAATTGGGTAAAGGAGCTCAATGCCAACTTTATTCGCTTGGCGCATTACCCTCATAACGAACACATGGCCCGCTTGGCAGACGAAATGGGCATTTTACTATGGGAGGAAGTACCTGTTTATTGGACCATAGATTGGGAAAATGAAGTAACCTTGGCCAATGCTCAAAACCAACTCAGAGAATTGATTGCCCGAGACAAAAACAGGGCTTCTGTCATTATTTGGAGCGTGGCCAATGAAACGCCAGTAAGCGAAGCGCGCAATGAGTTTTTAAAGCAAATGGTAGAAACGGCCCGCGCACAAGACGATACTCGCTTGGTAAGTGCCGCCTTGGAAGTCCACACCGAAGGCAACAAAAAAATTATGGATGATCCTTTTGGTGCATATACCGATATTGTGAGTTTTAACCAATACCACGGTTGGTACGGCGGCGACCGAGACCAGTTCCCAAATTTGGAGTGGGAAGTGAAATACGACAAACCTGTAATAGTAAGCGAGTGGGGCGGTGGGGCGCAGTACGGTTTTCATGCAGATAAAGAAACCGTTTGGAGCGAAG
>CAKZMZ010000442.1 GCA_937129345.1 uncultured Thalassovita sp.
GAAGAATTTGAATACGAGTTTTCTGATTAGACCTTTTTTTTACTCTTAGGAAAGCTCACGCTATTTTTTACCGTACTCATCTCATAAAACCCTACTGACATAATGGAGTAGTTCCAATCTTTGTTTTTCTTCTCAGCTTTTATAGTGGCTATTCTTTTAGTTTTTTCGTAAGAAAATCTTTCTAGAGAATGCAAGCCATTTATCTTACTCTCAAAATAAACGATTACAAACACCTCTTCGCCCACTTTTACTTGTAGGGTTTGAATATTTTCAAATTTTACTTTGTTTGCTTGGCTTCTTTCCAAGAATAAGTACATATCGCTCAAATATCTGCTCACTTTCAAGTCTTTGACCTTTTCTTTTGAATAATATTCGGGGCCGATATCATCTTCTATAATTACGTCAGGGTTATCGAATATTTGCATTGTCTTATCGCCACTAAAGATGCTGTTATGTACAAAGCTATCTCTTTGCTCTTTGGTTATATCAGCAGCCAATAATTTATTGAGCAACGATTCGTAAGAGAAAATCAACTGCTCAGCACCTTTGGTTACTTGGCTATAGATTGCTTTATCTATCTCTTTTTCTGATTTTTCTAAACTTTGCTCCTTTTTTGGGGACTGAGAGCTCTGACAAGAATATAAAAATACGGCGACTGCAATTAGAAAAAATGCTTTCATTTCAAAAAGTGACCTTTGTTTAGGCTTAAAGTAAAAAGATAAAATTGAACGCTGGTAAATTTTTGGATTCGGCATGAAATGCAGTAGAAATTCAATATAGCTGATTTTATTTAGCTAATGCCACAACTAAGCTGGAAATTTGTGAATTTTTGTTATCGGAGTCTTGGTTTTTCCAAGCTATTCGAGATTTTTCCCTTCTGCTTTTCCTACTTTTAATATTTGACCTTTTGTAAGGCTTTGCCCGTATGATATTTCATTCCATTTTCTCAGGTTCTGTATAGTCTGCCCGTATTTTGCAGCTATCTGGTAAATATCTTCGCCTTCTTTTACGGTATGGTATTTAAAAGAAGCATCTATTTTTACTTGATTTGAAATAAGCTCCTCACTTGTATTTTCTTGCTTTGCCAACTCCTTAAAATCTACTCTTTTTGTTGAGTCTGCTTCTATATTGTTTGTAGACGTGTCTGGAGTAGCGGGAATGAAACCCTCTATGCTCACAATTAAATCTTGTCCGGGATAAATGGTATAGTCTTCTACGTTATTCCAAGCAGTAAGATCTTTAATTTTTGCATCGTAGATCCCCGAAATCTGATAAAGTGTCTCTCCCGTCCTTACATTGTGCACTCTTGGGTTTTGCTCTAGACCTTCAATTTTTTTTATGATTACCTTATCATCTACATACAACCAAGCTTTGCCCTTAAGCCGATTCCATCTTATAATGTCTTGAGGCATCACTTCATAGACATCGCTTAATTTATACACATAGTCGCCTTTTTTAGCTTTATGCTCGAGTGTTTTTATCATCTCGGGGCTTAGGGCAGCCATATTATTATCGGTGCCCTCAATAGCAATGGCCCACCTATCCATATTTTGTATAGGACCATCATTGTCATTTATGATAATAGTCTGTTCCTCATTTTGTGTATCTTGCTGATCCATAGCTATACTCTGAGGAGCAGCTGCTTGTTTGCCCCTGGGGTTAGCTACAAACAATGTTGTTCCTTGTGACACCTCATCATCAATGCTTAATTGGTTCCATTCTAGCAGGTCTAAAACCGTTATTCCGTATTTGCGAGATACAGAAAAGACTGACTCTTCTTGTTGCACTACATGTATGCCATCCTCCATGCTCTGCTGCTGAGCATAACTTTTATTTTTTGTATTTGATTCATTTGTTATCAACTTGCCTTCAGGGCCAGATTCTGATTCAGAATAATCAATTAAAAATCTTTGTTTTATTGGGTACCATGGGTCAATCGGTTCTAAATTGGTCACATCGGCATTTACATTAATATTCTCAGAGCGCTTCCTTTTCTTTCTGAGATAAATTTTCTGTCCGTCTACAACATCATAATCAGAGTTTGCCCTGTTCTTCTTGAGTAGTTTATCTAGTTTTACACCATAAATTTGAGAGATGTCCCATAAAGTTTCGCCTGGTCTTTTGTAGTGAAACAAAACTTCGCTCCTGTTTTCTTTAGGCCTTAAATAATACACCGCTCCAGGCTTTAAGGTAGCATTCTCTGACAAATCGTTGTACATAGCAAATTGATATGGCAGTATCTGCATATATTCTAATACAGCAGATATATCTTGATCCTCGTCTGCTATAAATGCTGGAATACCATTGGCCTTTGCAAATATTGCCGTATCGCCAATAAATGTCCTTACCGTTACTTCGGTTAAATTGGGCATGATGGATGTGACTTGGCCTACAGCTATGCTTATATTCATCACAAAACCACAAGTAAGACAGGCTAATAAAAGGGGATGTTGGGTATATTTTTTCATGGCGTCATTATCTTCTATTCATTCAGTTATACGGGTTCGCTTTACCTGAGGTGTCATTATAGCTTTATAATTTCGCCAAAATTAAATTTACCGAAATAAAAGTGGAATGTACCCCCCTCAAGAGAAGCACCATATTTTAAATTGAAATTGAGCAAAACAGCTTCTTTTTTTATTGAAATCTGATTGCGACTCCATAGAAAAACAGTTGTACTCTACGACAATATAGAAAATTAGCGAGTAATTTAAAAGTGGGTAGCAAAGGAAGGAAATACATGAAACATAGAATACCTGTAGCTGATCAGTTAGCTTGGCAAAAAACACCCATAATGAAAGCCTCAATCATGTAGCCAAAACTAAAAAGTTAAAAAACTGACCTTAAGACTTGGTTTTAATAGTACACAGGAATTTTTAGAGTGTTTTGTATTTGGCACTAGTTTTTGTTTTCAAGGTGCTCAGGACATAGCAACTCTAAAAATCTGTAAGAGATGGTAAAATTCAGATAATAATAATTATCCAAATCATTTCTTGAAACCCTTCTTCCACGAGGTCCTGTATCAATGTTGTTGATCAGGTCTGTATTATCTGAAAAAGTTTTTGTAGTTGAGAATTCCAGGCCAAGAGAAATTCTATCGTTCACAATTTTCTTAATACCTACGCCAAAGGGCACGGCAGCCTGTAAAATTTTCCCACTTGGCGGCGGGGAATTGCCCGTGGTTTCTGTGAGGAAATTAGCAGAGAGCCCTATCCCTGCAAAAATATATGGGCTGTATTTTTGGCGTCTTTCATTTCGTCTAAAATCAAAGAAATGATATTCTAATACAGAGCTGCCTTCTGTTAAAAGGCTATTAAAGCCAAAATTTCTTTGTTGCAAAAAGGGGTCTTCTTGGTATATGTCACTGCCTGAGAGCAAACCTGCCATTAGGCCGGTACGCAGGCTTACTGTATGGCTAAAATTTATTTTAAAAAATACATTGGCGCCAGGTCTTGTGTTTTCAATCTTGACATTGGGAGCCATATCGCCTTTGTAGTTTAAGGCACCTATACCAAAACCAATCTCGTACTTTTGCGCAAAAGAAACAGAGAAGACCGCTAATTGAAATACAAAAAGAGATATTATAAAAACTCCTACTTGTGGCTTTAACATAAACATCAATGTTAGTTTAATATGTAAATCTACATATTAGATAGCATAACAAAACAAACAGTCCCTATTATTCATAGGCTTGTGTTTACTAACTAATTCGAGAAATACTTTGAGTAGAAGTCTTATCTAAATTTTGGAGCTCTTGTGGTTGAAAAAATATAAGATATTTGAAAGCCAGTAATTAAATAAGCATCGTTATCTGAAGCGCCTCTAAAGTTATTTGGCATGCCATATCCATTAATTGAACGATATGTCCTCCCGTCAATAGGGCTTGTATAGTCAATTACTTCGCCTAGTACTTCAGGGATTCTTGCTTCACCGCTCATCATATCAATTGGCTCTGCAGATCTATCGTGCAAAGCTCTTGCCAAATCATCAGAAAACTCAGCGGGGTCTAAATAATCGCCACTAACATCGTCTAAATAATCTGTAAATGTAAATCTATAGGCCATTTCAAAAGCAACATCAACTTTTCTAGAAAGCCTGTACCTTACACCTATACCAACTGGCACAGATATACCTATCGGCGCATAAGGCGTAACTTGGTTTTCTGTCTTTAAAGGTCTCAAATCAACCCATTCAGTACCCGAAAAGCCTTCGGGCCTTATTGCTTGAGGGTTGTGGTAAAACACACCAACGCCAGCTAAAGCGTAAGGTATGGGCATATCAGGTCTTCTGTATGAAAGACTCGGATTTTTTACGAAATCATATATAATGGTAGAAGACAACTCGTAAATGGTATTTCTAAAGTGAAGGTTTCTCCTATATCTGTAGTACCCACCTGTTTCTAAATCTTCGGGATCTGATGTTCTTAAATCGCTACCTGCCATCTGCCCCCAGGCAGCGTTTAGTCTCAGAGTAACCGCTGGAAAAATGCGCCGCTGTACAAAAAGACCGACATTAGGGCGTGTAAATTCTATATCGAAACTGGCCAAGTTGTTCTTTGGCACAATATCTCCAAAATAATTAATAGAATTTGCTGCCAAACCGACACTCCAGTATCGTTTCTTTTTAGTGAATTTACCTGCGTATCTTCCTCTTTGACCGAAGGCGTTTATGGAAAGCAGTAGAAAAACGGAGCAGAATAAATATAAGCTAATTGATTTCTTCATGCGTTAATTTTGAAACTTTTCATGCATCCACTTTATATGCACAATTCCATCCATTAACGCTCTTAAATGCAATTATTATCAAATATTATCATTTGATAGTATTGAATTAAAATTGGAAACCTACCCTAAAAACCCAAGGGCTGTTATAGAAATAAGAGAACCTAGCATTGGAGTAATTTAAGTTATAGAGTACCAACAGGTTAATACCTCCTCTCCGGCCGACTGGCTGAAAAAGCCCGGCGCCTATAAAAAGTGCATCGAACCATTCTCGCGGTGCCTCGTTGCCCACTCTCAAGCTCAGGTTCTCATACTCTGCATATGGATAAAACACTTGGGTAATATCGTAGCGAACAAAGGCCCTGTATCCGAGAATGTTGGTTTCAAAAGGGGGAAAGAAAATTTTGTTTTTAAGATATCTGTATGTTCCACCAACACCTGCAGAAAACTTATCGGTGATTCGGTAACCTACCAAAGGAGACACATCGATAAATGTGATATCACCAAATTGAAAACCTGCATTTCCCCCGAAATACAATCGATCCATGAGAGGTATCTTTTCATTATCGCCAGAGTTTTCGCTCTGCGCCAAAACAACACCTTGAAAAAAGAACAAGAATGATATAATTAACCACTTTTTTTTCATGAGATAGAAAAGATTTAGAGAAATTTGAGTTCAATTTTATCAAAACAGACACTTTGCGGTTTCTGTTCCTCAAAAATTTTCATTAAAGGCAATTCTATAAGTAAAGATAGTTTTAAAAGTGTTTTCTTTGCACGAAAATTCAATAAACAACCTAATAAAATGGCACAAAGCAAAATAAGAAAACAAGATGCATTAGAATACCACCAAAAAGAGTATCCCGGTAAAATAGAGGTAATTCCAACGAAGAACTCCAAAACACAGAGAGACTTGGCATTGGCATACTCTCCTGGTGTTGCCTTCCCTTGTCTTGAAATTGCAGACAAACCAGAAACCGTTTACGACTACACCGCCAAAGGTAACCTGGTTGCGGTTATTTCTGATGGTTCTGCAGTGCTTGGTTTAGGAAACATTGGCCCAGAAGCCTCTAAACCTGTTATGGAAGGCAAAGGGATCCTATTTAAGATTTTTGCGGGTATCGATGTTTTTGACCTTGAACTCAACACAAAAAGTACGGAAGAATTTATTTCAGTAGTAAAGGCTTTGGAACCTACATTTGGCGGGATTAATCTAGAGGATATAAAGGCGCCTGATTGCTTTGAAATAGAAAGTAGGCTCAAAAAGGAAATGAACATACCTGTTATGCATGATGATCAACACGGTACGGCCATTATTTCTGGAGCTGCCTTGATCAATGCAGTAGAAGTTGTAGGTAAAGATATGGCAGGCCTCAAGGTCGTAGTCTCTGGCGCTGGAGCATCGGCCATATCGTGCATCAAAATAATCATAGAACTGGGGGTCAAGAAAGAAAATATTATAGTTTGCGACAGCCGAGGGGTAATTAGGGCAGACAGAGAAGGCCTATCAGGCTTTAAAAAGGATTATGCCACAGAAAAAGACGTAAACAGTATTGAGGAAGCCTTGGTAGACAGCGACTTCTTTTTAGGCCTTTCTAAGGGCAACCTCATGACACCGGAAATGCTTTTGAGTATGGCCAAAGATCCTATAGTTTTTGCGTTGGCCAACCCCGACCCCGAAATAGACTATAACTTGGCATTAGATACCCGCCAAGATGTCGTCATGGCAACGGGCAGATCAGATTTTCCTAATCAGGTAAATAATGTGTTGGGGTTCCCTTTTATCTTTAGAGGAGCGCTAGATGTACGGGCTACCGAGATCAATGAAGCAATGAAACTGGCCGCCGTTAAGGCCATTGCTGAGCTAGCCAAAGCCCCCGTGCCCGAGATTGTAATGCACGCCTATAATTTGAACAACATTTCCTTCGGGAGAAACTACATCATCCCTAAGCCCTTTGACCCTAGACTTTTAACCACGGTAACACCCGCAGTAGCCAAGGCAGCCATAGCATCTGGCGTTGCCAAACATCCTATTGATGATTGGGATGCTTATGAAAGTACCTTGGTTAAAAGAATGGGCAATGACGACAACCTATTGAGGGTCGTTACCAACAGGGCAAGACAAAAATCTAAAAAAATTGTATTTGCCGAAGCTGATGATCATAGGATTTTAAAGGCAGCACAAATAGCATTAGAAGAAGGTATCGCGGAACCAATTTTCTTGGGCAACAAGAATAAAATCAAAGAGATCATGCAGAACCATCATATAAAAATGGAGAATGTAGAGATTATAGACCCAAGGAGTTCCGAATCAAAACCGATGCGAGAAAAATATGCCGAAATGTTCTATGAAAAACGCCAAAGAAGAGGTTACAACTGGATAGAAGCAAAGGAAAAAATAAAATCGCGCAATTACTTCGGTACTATGATGGTACAAAATGGCGATGCCGACGCCATTATTTCTGGCATCTCAAGAAATTATGCCAATACCATTAGACCTGCCTTAGAAATCATTGGAACTTATGCGCCTAGCAAGAAGGTATCTAGCATGTATTTGATGATTACCAAAAGAGGACCGCTCTTTTTTGCAGATACTACCATCATTCCTAATCCTACAGTAGAAGAACTGGTAGACATTACCAAGCTCACTGCCAATGCCGTGAGAAAATCTTTTGACCTAGAACCAAGGGTGGCCTTGCTAAGCTATTCTAACTTCGGTTCTTCTGATGATGAAGAACCAAGAATCGTAAGAAAAGCGGTAGAAAGGATCAAAGCTGAGTACCCTGAACTAATAGTTGACGGAGAAATACAGGCCAATTTTGCATTAAATCAAGAAGCGCTTTCAGAAAGCTTTCCTTTTTCTGATTTGGTGGGTAACGCTCCAAATGTGCTCATATTCCCGAACTTATCTTCTGCCAACATTTCCTATAAACTCATGCAAATTATGGGTGCCACAGAGGCAGTTGGGCCAATTATCTTGGGCATGAACAAACCTGTACATATTTTACAAATGGGCAGTTCTGTCAGAGAGGTACTCAACATGATCAGTATCGCCAATATAGACGCGCAAAATAGAGAAGGCAAATAATAATGAAATGTATTGAGCACTGTCAAATCCCTTCCCGGACTGTTTGGTTTGGGCAAGGGATTTTTAGTTTCAAAAAGTCTCAAAATAATAAAAGCTGTTTTTAGGTAATACAATCGGAATAAGAGAGTTTTTCTAAAAAGATTTTTTGATAAACTACTTTTTTTATGCCTGCAAGCCAGCCAACAATAGAGGAATTTGAGAGAAAAATCAATGACGAAAACTTAGGTTTTTACCAAAAGATTGAGATTGAGCGCTTTTCTGAGTTTGCCAAAATTATTGGCTTAGAAACTGGCGTTGACATAGACGAGATTTACGAGATCATAAAAAAGGATAAAGTGCTGGTCGAAATCGGTGCTGGCTACGGCAGAGCCATACAAGCCTTACTAAAAAAGGGATTTAAAGAACGTGTTTATGCTGTTGAGAGGGTCAATCATTTAGTCAACTACATGAGGCATCTTTTTGTAGAGCAAGAAAATGTAAAACTCATATTAAAAGATGTAAAATATCTGAAATTGCCAGAAAAGGCAGATACCATACTATGGGTATGGTCTGGAATTTTAGAACTTTCTTTAAAAGAACAAGAAGAAGCTCTTTTGCAGCTTAAAGAGCAGCTTAAACCTCATGGCAAAATCATTATCGAAACACCTTACCAAGATGTAAAATTCATAGGTAAAAAGTCTACAGATAATTACATCAGATTTGAGACAGATTGGGGCAAAATAGAAGCCTACCTCTCCACTTTTCAAGATATTAAGTTGATGAGTGAGAAAGTATGCTTTAATAAGCTAGAGAAAAAACTTTATAAAACGAACAAAGACTTAACTAGGGTCTTTTACATTCTATCCTAAGCAATCATTACAATTCTCTCACCCAAATATTTCTAAAACTTACTGGGTTGCCATGGTCCTGCAAAGTAATGGGTAGCTTATCTTCATGCGCTTTGTACTTTGGTAGGCCAATGTATTCTGTAGGCCCTTTAATGGTATAATGATTTTGAACTACAACACCGTTGTGTAGTACAGTTACCGTAGCTGGGCTTGTAAGCATACCATTTTTATCAAACCTTGGCGCCTTAAAAATGATGTCATAGGTTTGCCACTCTTCCGGTCCCCTCATTGCATTTACAAGTGGTATAGACTGTTTGTAAATACTAGCTGCTTGCCCATTAGAGTAGGTTTTGCTTTCGTAAGAATCCAGTACTTGTACCTCATAAAGGCCCATTAAAAATATACCGCTATTGCCTCTGCCCTGTCCTTCGCCAACAATTTCGTCTGGAGCAGACCACTCTACGTGCAGTTGCATGTCTCCAAAGCCTTGCTTTGTACGTATACCACCTGTGCCCTTAACAACTGTAAAGGCGCCATTTTCTACTTTCCACTTAGGAAACCCCCCATCTTTCATACTTTCCCACATATTCATGTCATTGCCATCAAAAAGTACTATGGCATCTGAGGGTGGATCAGCATTGGTTTCTCCAGGATTGATCTTTACAGGAACGGGCTCCCAAACTTCTGTGGCCTTGGGAGGCATCTGCTGCTTGTCTTGTGCTTGTATGCCAAATGCTTGAAATATTATAAATGCTAAGGTAGAATAAACTATATAATTCTTCATTTTCTACAAATATTTACTTGAATACTATAAATTATTCAAGCATAATAAATATTTGCATCAATCGGCAATAGTTTTAAAGCAAAATTTATGAAAACAGAAAAGATTGGGCTAAAATATTTAATGGATGTTCAATATACATGGAGGTGTGGAAGATATTTAAGGTCCCGATTATTTATCGCTGTCAGCTGTGTCTTTGTTGGTAGCCAACTCATTTTCAAGCTTTTCAATTACCTTTAAATAATGGCGTTCTTTGCTTTCCATTTCTTCTTTTATGGATTGCAGTTCCTCAAAATTCTTTCTCATCTCTTGCTCTTGGGCCCTTAAAGCATCTGATGCGGTTTTTGTTTTGTTAAGCAGCTTTTTAGTTTGTTCATTTGTACGCTTATTTGCCACAAAAAGCGCCAAAGTCTCTGCTATTTTCTTTAAAAAAGCAATTTGATGTTTATCGAAATTTTCAAAAGAAGCCAACTCTATTACACCTTCAACTTTATCGTTTAGCTTAAGAGGCACTAAAATTAAAGAATTGGGCGTGGCCTCTCCCAAACCTGAAGTTATTTCGATGTAGCCTTCGGGAATTTCAGTTAGGTGCGTTACATTACCCTCCATAAAACACTGCCCCAAAAGCCCTTCGCCAGCTTCTACTTGTTGATCTCTGTATTTCTTTCTACCATAAGCGTAGCAGCCCTCAAGGTTCAAAACCACGGGTTCTTGAGAAAAATCCGATATGTAAATACCTCCTTGGTTAGCGCCTAAAAAGTTAACTATGTGGGTAACGATCACTGAATAAATATCTGCCGAATCGTCTTCTCTCAAGATTTGACCTATTTCAGCAAGCCCTTTGGTACTCCAATTTCTTTTTTCATCCTCTTCTCTTGCTTGCTCCAGTTCTTTAAGAGAATTTTTTAATTTTTGCTCGTTGTTGTGCAGGTTTTCATTCTTAGCTTCAGACTCTCTCAGTAATTTTTTATTGATCTCTTCATATTGCTTATTCAAATTCAATAAGAAAAAGAATACACCTACCAACAAAAGTGTTTGTAAAACAATATCTTCCAACAAGGTAGATTGGTAATTTTGCTCAATGCCCAAGGCTTCTGAACTGACACCAAACCAAGCATTTATTTCTTCAAAAAATAAACCTAGGAACAATGGTACTAGCATTGTTAAAAACAGGGTACGCTTTTCATCAATGGTAAATAAAGTGAGCGGAAGAGAAATCATGCCGACGATAAGCATTCTCGGAGAGATATAATGCACCATCGCAATTTTTTCAGGTGCATTTATTTTTGTGGTGATATTGAGCAATAGTAAGCCTACAACAGGAATGACGCAAACCAAAAACCTCGATGTCTTGATAAAGCCAAATCTATTTATAAAATAAATGGAAGATACCAGCAAGGAAACAGACATAGTAGGTGCAGCACTCACTCCAGGTCTTAAAAAAAGCAATAAGCTAAACAGCAAGGCTACCACACCAATTACCAAAGCAAATTGGTTAGAAAGCATTACTCGCTTTTGTACCGGAAATGAAAGACTTGAATGTACACCCGCATTAGATATGTAATTCCAAAAAGTCTTTAACCTGATCATACCTTAAAAAATTTCTTGCTTTATTAAAGTATAAATCATCTAAAAAGTATGTGTGTACAACACTCAAATAAAAAAGCCCGTTGATTTTTATTATCAACAGGCCTAATACAATGTTTTGATACCAGAACTACTCCTCGTAGGCCCATTCAATCTTATGTTTCATATCCTTAACGGAAAGTCCCATCTGTTTAAGTTTGGCCCTTATATGGTCTACTTTATTGTAATCTTTTATACTTTTTGCCGCTTTGTAGTCCTCCAAAATCAAATCTAATGCATATTCAAAATTGTCGGGTTTTTCTTCTAGCAAACCCAAAACATCTCTAGGTATCTCTATAAACACCTTTTTCATCCTATCAAAAGTAGCCTTATCCAAGGCCTCTGTCTGTAACTGACCCAATTGTATAGTATTGAGTTTTTTCTGCATATTAAACAGCCCAGCGATGGCTACTGCTGTGTTTAAATCATCGTTTAAACCACGATAAATGCTATCAGCAATGCTGTTTATCTGTTTTATGGCCTTCTCATTTTTATCTACTGTAAGGCTTTCATCATACGTCAATTCCCTAGCGATTCGTAGGCCATTCATCAACTTTTTGTATGCTTTAGAAGCTGCTGTTAAAGCATCATTTGAGATGTCCATAGTACTTCTGTAATGTGCCTGTAGCATGGCAAACCTTAAAGACATAGGCGAATAAGGCTTATCGAGCAATTCGTGCTGCCCGCTAAAAAGCTGGTTGGGTAAAATACTATTGCCTAAAGATTTGCTCATTTTTTGCCCATTAACAGTAAGCATATTGGTATGCAGCCAATATCTTACAGGATTTTCATCATGGGTAGCCTTACCTTGGGCTATCTCACATTCGTGGTGCGGAAATTGCAAATCCATACCTCCTCCGTGTATGTCAAAGGTTTTCCCCAAATACTTATGACTCATCACAGAGCACTCTAAATGCCAACCGGGAAAACCCTCGCTCCAAGGGGCATCCCATCGCATAATGTGTCCGCCTGTTGCCTTTTTCCAAAGTGCAAAGTCTAGGGAATCTTTTTTTTCATCTTGCCCATCTAAGCTTCTACTGCCTGCAATCAAATCATCTATGTTTCTACCTGAAAGCTTACCGTAGCCGTATTTTTCGTGGTATTTACGCACATTAAAATAAACAGAACCATTTACCTCGTAGGCCATATCTTTCTCAATCAGGATTTTGATCATATGGATTTGCTCCATTAAATGACCTGTAGCTGTGGGTTCTATACTAGGTGGTAAGTTATTTAATTGATGCATTACGAAATGAAAATCGTTGGTGTAGCGCTGTACGATTTCCATGGGTTCTAAATTTTCCAACCTCGCCTTTTTGCCGATTTTATCTTCTCCATCGTCTGCATCGTCTACTAGGTGACCCACATCGGTAATATTACGCACGTAACGTACTTTGTAATCTAAATGCTTCAGATACCTAAAAAGCACATCGAAAGAAGTAAAAGTCCTGACATTGCCCAAATGTACGTTGCTGTAAACAGTCGGTCCACAAACATACATACCCACAAAAGGAGGGTTCAAAGGCGTAAATTCCTCTTTTTGCCTACTTAAAGTATTGTAAAGTCTTAGTTTCTGTTGCATTTGGCAAAATTAGTAAAACAAGTCAAATAATCTTTTAAAAAATGGAGTATCGACAAAATGGGAAAGTTATATTGAATGCAGCTATCTTTAAAATTCCTCAATTTGTATAAGCCAAGGGCAATTTTTTACTCAAAAAAAACTGTAGATAAGGAAGTACCCACTCGCTATAAAACATATAATTGTAGACCGAACAAAAAAAAACCGACCAAATAGGTCGGTTTGTTATTCCTCAATCAGATTTTTAATATACATCCAGTTCTTTTTCCAAAACCTTTAGTGCATTCCTATTGGTCGGATCCATCCTGATCACAATCTCAGCAAAAGGTTTCACGAATTTTTCCGGCAGTAGTCCTCCATCATAAAACAGAAGGGCGTTTTCCTTTAATTTCCAGTCAGTTTTATCCATTTTAATGGCATCTAACAAATGGGTCAATGCTTTTCGTTTAAAGCTCACATACCTCTCAGAAAGCCCATGGGCAATGCTAAAGGCCATTTTTTGAAAATAAACCTCCTCAGGCTGTAATGAAATAGCATATTGGCAAAACCTGTAGGCAGCTTCAAGATTCAACTTTTCGTCCTGTTCTGCTACAATAGATTTAAATTCTTTTCTGAAAGTTTCGTGCTGAAGTAAGTGCAATACTTCCTCATATTTACCCTCATTAACGAGTCTGTCTAGCTGAATCTCAGTTTCAGCTGTTGATGCAACATCTGTTTTCATGTGTTTTTTATTTTTGTTGTTATTGGCTAAAGCTAAAGTATGCAAATTCCTGACCAGCACAAAATATTTTAATTCTTCGCTAGCTTTTGGGAACTTACGTGCAAAATCTTTAAATGTTTAGCCTTTGTTTTAACAAGCTTATAATTTTAACTTGCAGTCTCGATATTAATTTTAGAGAAAACACTTAGATATTTGAACCAATAAATTAATTTAACTGAAATGAAAGATAAGATTCGCATACTTGTGGCAGGTTGTGGCAATATGGGTTCCTCACATGCTAGGGCATACCATAAAATGCCAGAATTCGAAATAGTAGGCTTGGTAAGTTTAACTCCAGAAAGCCGCAAAGACCTCAATGACGAACTCGGCGGGCTACCTGGCTTTAACTCTTTTGATGAGGCATTGGCCACCACAAAACCCGATGCAGTTTCCATAAACACTTATCCTGATTCTCATGCTGAATACGCCATTAAAAGTTTAGAAGCAGACGCTCATATTTTTGTAGAAAAGCCATTGGCCGTTACTGTAGAAGAAGCTCAAAAAATCGCCGATAAAGCCAAGGAATTAAACAAAAAGGTGGTGATAGGCTATATTTTAAGGGTACACCCTGCTTGGAAAAAATTTATCGATATCTCTAAAACTTTAGGCAAGCCTTTGGTTATGCGCATGAACCTAAACCAACAGAGCAGTGGTAAAACATGGGCTACACATTTAAACCTGATGAAATCTATGTCGCCAATAGTAGATTGTGGAGTACATTATGTAGATGTTATGTGCCAAATGACAGAAGCCGAACCCATAAGTGTAAATGCAATTGGCGCTAAACTTACCGACGAGGTAGCTGATGATATGTACAACTATGGTCACTTACAAGTAAAGTTCTCTGATGGTTCGGTAGGATGGTATGAAGCCGGTTGGGGGCCAATGATCAGCGAAACAGCCTTTTTTGTAAAAGATGTATTTGGCCCCAAGGGAGCATTGAGTATTATGGAGAAAACCGGTAACTCTAATGATATAGATTCCCATACTCAAACAAATTCGCTTAAGTTACACCACAGCCAATTGGGCGCCGATAGAGGATTTGCCAAAAATGACGAAATCATCAGCACAGAAGACGAACCAGACCACCAAGGCCTTTGCGATTTGGAACAAGCGTTTTTTCTCAAAGCTATTCAAGAGGACCTAGACCTTACTCAACATGTTAACGATGCAATTAATAGCTTAAAAATAGTACTTGCGGCTGACAAGTCTTTTAAAACTGGAAAAACTGTTTTTCTTGATGAGTAAGCGAGCGTTTAAATACAGTAAATTCTTTGACCCTAGTAAATACCGTTATCTTATTCTGCTTGTAGTATTTCTTATACTCGGGCAAGATTTAATACTAGAACTGCCTGTACTTTTTCATAAACTACAGGCAGTTCAATTTAAAGGGAAGGCAGAAGGTAAAATAGAAAAAGTAGTGCCTAAGAAAATTATCAGGCAGACCCTTACAGGCAATAGAACAATTATAACAGGATACAAGGTAGATTTCTCGTTTGTTGTAAATGGCAAAACCTATAAAGGAAATGCTTACATACCCAATGGTACCACTCAATACGCTTCTACTTTTAGAGTCTTATTTAATAATGAGCTGATCATTGTTAAATACGACCCAGATGATCCAAGTACAAATACCATAGAGTTGCCCTATGAAGATATTTTCCTTTCTATGTAGTTGAGAAGTGCCGTTTGTTGAGGTTCTCGGCCACTTATTAAAATATCGCCTATTTTATACAATTGCTTATTCAACATCAACTGTTGATAAACGGACAGCCTTAAAACTTTCACTTTTTGAGCTAAAAGCGCACTATCTAACAAAAAGTTTTCTAGTGCCCTTAGTTTCCAAGCAGGAGGGCCATTTTTTGAAAAATCCCCTCTTTCTGATGCTAGGCCAAAATGCTTTTCTGCAAAAGGGAATGACCAGTTTTTACCGGCCAAGCCAGCTTTTAGACATTCTTTTTCGTATTTTCGGCAATAGGTTTTATAGCTATCTACAGGTATCAAGGGCATTTTCCCATAGATTTTGCTTCTTAAAGTTTGCGCCCTATATCTATTAAAATGCAAGGCTTCGTCTAGAAAAACAACAAAATCGTTTTTCAAGAGTATAAAATCTTGAGGTAGTTGAATACCGGGCCACTTCATTTTTCCACCCAAATCTCTGTATACCTCTACCGCCTCTTCTGCATACTTGCTTTTACTGACCGTCTCCCAACTTGGCCTATCTAAATGTTGAGGTGATAAAACCTCAAAGCGTTCTTCTAAAAGCGTAATCAACTGATTTTTTAGATAGCTCTCCATTTTGTAATATATTAGTAGTTTTCTATTCTTCCAGACTGTACCGTCCAAAGTTCGGTGTAAATGCCCTGATGCATGAGCAATTGCTCATGACTGCCCTTTTCTGCAATTTTTCCGTTTTTTAAGACAATAATCTCATCCGCATTTTTTATGGTAGACAATCTATGCGCAACAATTATGGCAGTCCTCCCTTTTACCAATTGATAAATGTGCTCTTGTATGGCCCGCTCAGTTTCTGTGTCTACCGAACTGGTAGCTTCATCTAAAATTAAAATGGGCGCACTTTTAAGAATAGCACGCGCCACGCATATCCTTTGCCTTTGCCCGCCAGATAACTTAATACCTCTCTCGCCTACCATCGTTTGGTATGCCTTGGGCAAAGTCATAATAAAGTCGTGCAACTGCGCTTGCTTACAGGCCTCTTCTACCTGCTTTTGATCGCAGTCCATACCGTAAGCTATGTTGTCCAAAATAGTCCCGTGGAACAAATAAATATCTTGGCTTACCAGAGCGATGTTTTTTCTAAGGCTTTTTAAAGTGATGTTTTTAATGTTATAATCATCTAAGTAAATAGCACCTTGATCTACATCGTATAAGCGCAAAATCAATTTTATTAATGTA
>CAKZMZ010000443.1 GCA_937129345.1 uncultured Thalassovita sp.
TTGAGCCAAACCTCACAGCGCCAATCTACTGCACCAAAGTGAAGTAAAATATTTTTTCTAGACCAGTCTGATGGAATGGTAAAAGTGCGCTTGTACCAAACTTCATTTTCTTTACCCACACTTTTTTGGATGCCTGATAAACTCGACTCAACCGCAAAAGGGACCAAGATTTTTTCTGAAAAGCTTTGGGGAACGGGCGAACCTGCGGGTAAAAGTGCAAAATCCCAAAGGCCATTTAAATTTTGCCAAGCTTGCCTTACCATTTGTGGTCTTGGGTATTCTTGCCAAACGCTCTCTGGATTGATTTCCTCAGCCCACTTGGTTTTGATTCGGTCACCAGCAGGCTGCCATTGGGCTTGTGTAGCTAATAAATTGAAAGTAAAAAATAATAGTAATAGTCCAGTTAATTTCATTTTAGTTGATTTGATAGTAGTAAGATTAATGATACTTAATCCCTAGCTAGGGCCTATTGTATGTAAAACCCTAGCAAGAGCTACATAGAAGATTTTTAAATACCATTTAGTCTGTCAATTTAGAAAAAAATAAGGCTTAAAAAAAAGTCTTTAGACCAATACCGATAAGTTAAACTGGAATGTGCTTTTTCATCTCCTCAAGAATATGGAACACCGCAGGGCAATATTGAGCATTGGGCGCGTGTAGGTGCAGATTATCTGAGAATTGCTGCGCATCGGTATGTGGATATTCTCGGCAGGCTTTGGGCCGTACCTCGTAAATCTGACAATAATTATCTTCTGCTAAAAAAGGGCAAGGTGATTTGTTGATGACTGTATCACCATCCTCATCGACTCTCAAATATTTTTCCTCAAATTCGGCAGGCTTCATTTTGAGGTGCTTGGCTATGCGGTTGGCATCGGTTTTATTGACTATGGGCGGAATGCTAGAGCAACAATTGGCACAGTTAAGACAATCTACTTTTTTGAAGGTATCTTCGGTTAATTTATCTGCATAAGTATCTAACCGCTTGCCCTTATGTGCTTGGAGTTGTCTTATAAATTTCTTGTTTTGCTTTTTATAAGCCGTTTTCTTTTTGCGCCAGACTTCTATTAGATTGTTCATAAAACTTATTAATCTATTAGCTTCCCATCCAAACAATTATATTATTCGGATGAAATATAGGTGATAAAATACCATACTTTTTACCAATTTCATCTTTTATATACCAATCTTTAGAGTTAATAATATCAATGAACTTTAGCTCTGAATTCTTAATATGCAACTGTAAAGCAATTTCGTTGTTATTTTCAATCAATCTAGATGATTTTATTGATGATTCAATGAAAGCCAATATGTTAGATGGTAAATTATCAGCAAGTTGATAAATTGAATCAGACCTTGGCCATTCTAATTGCGAATCACTTAAATAGGCAATCAATAAATCTTGATAGTATAATTCTTTGGGTATCATTGAGGTTGAATTAATGATTTAAATCTCATTTTTCAACATCCCTTTTACCTGCTCCCAATAACCTTCATCTACTGGCACCCCTTTTTCTAGGTTTTCTTTACGGGTGGCCAAAGTGCGTTCTCCGGGATAAAAGGTTTTGCCATTTTTATCAAAAGTGGGTGCTGCATGTAGATCTTTGAGTATTCCCTTTACTTTTTCCGCAATAAAATTATCTTGATTTTTACTTGCTAAATCTATCGCGATAAACACTTGACTAAGTCCATATTCCTCTTCTACACCTCGGCCAATTTCATGCGTCGCCTTACCCGCAGAAAGCAAGGCTGCCAACAAATCGAGCATGAGCGAAAGCCCTGCACCTTTCCAATAGCCTATGGGCAATGCCAATTCGGTTTCTTCTATAATTGCCGGGTTCTTGGTGAGCTTGCCCGCTTTGTCGTAACCACCATCAAACGGCAAGTCTTCCCCTTTACGCTTGTAAGATTCCACCTTGCCGAAAGAAAATTGCGACATGGCCATATCTAAAACGACATGCCCCTCTGACCTGGGAATGGCTATGATCAAAGGATTATTGCCCAGTATATTTTTATTCGCTCCCCAAGCAGGCATATTGGGTTTGGTGTTGCTCCAGCAAATCCCGGCCATATCTGCATCGGCTGCTTGCCAACCAAAAGCCCCGCCACGCATCCAATGGTTGGTGTTCCGCAAGGCCACCAGACCGATGCCATTACTTTTGGCCATGTCAATGGCTTGTTCCATACAAAAGTGGGCATTGGTATTACCTGGTCCCAATTGTCCATCCCAAGTTTGTATAGCACCATTCTCGCTAATTTTTACAGGAGACTTATCGGGTTGCACATAGCCTTTTTTTATAGTGTTGATGTAGCGCGGCACTCTATTGAGCCCGTGGGAAGCCACTCCATCTAAACTGGCTTCGGCTAAAAGTCGGGCGCTCAATGAAGCTTTTTCTTCAGAGAAACCATATTGCAATAAAAGTTGGTTAAGGGTATCTTTCAGTTCTTGTAGAGGTATGCGCAGCATTTTTGTAGTTTTAGTTGTTCAGTTTTGAAGTTAAAAGAATACGCACGATTAAACAAGCCAGCTAAATTTAGGTTTTTACACCATGGAAGATAAATACCTCGAAGCCGTAAGCGTTTGCCCCGTTTGTTCGTCAGGCAATCATACAAAATTTATCGCTACTCCAGCACTCATGCACCACACAGAAGATACTTTCTCCTTTTCTTGTTGTGGGCAATGCAATGCAGCCTTTCTCAATCCTAGAGTGACTACAGATCATCTCAAAACGTATTATCCCGATTATTATCTGCCTTACAGAGGTGCTGCAGCCTGGGGAAAGTACCGCGGATTTGTAGATAGAAGCCAACAAAAGATGGATAAAAAGCGGTTGAAAACTTGTAAAAAATTCGGCTCTAAAAATACCGGCCCAATTAAACTACTTGATGTGGGCTGCGGTAATCCTACCTTTTTACAAACCCTTTCTCAAAATACCGATTGGCAACTAACCGGCATCGATTTTACTGATGAAGGCTGGAAAAATTCGGGCAACCTATCTTTTAAACTGATTACAGGCGATGTGCAAGCAATGGAACTGGCCGAAAAGTTCGATCTTGTAACCATGTGGCATTACTTAGAACACGATTACAACCCCAACAAAACGCTTGCTTCATTGAGAAAGCATCTCAAAACTGGGGGCAAAGTTATTATAGAAGTGCCCGACTATCTGTCGCTCACGGCAAAATGGCAACAAGCACATTGGGAAGGCTGGCACACACCGAGGCATACCTTATTATATACAAAGTCTGCTTTTGAGAGGCTTGCTGCATCCAATGGTTATAAATTGCTTAAGCATTATCGCTATGGTACATTAGATGCCTTTACCCTTTGGTGGATGGGTACCATGGAAAAGAAAAAAGCAAATTGGGCAGGCTCAATGGAGACTGAGTTTTTCCCACTCGTTTGGAAAAAGGTTTATACAGCACCTCTTTTTATGCTCGAAAAATGGCTGCCCTTGGGGATTCAGACTGTTGTGCTAGAGGCTGTGTAAGATTCAATTGGATCCTTGCCCTGCCAAGTGCCCTCTGTATGGTAAAGCTGAAAACGAGCAAACATTTCTTCCTTGTACCAGCCTTCTTGCCTTGTAAGTTTGATGATTTCTTTGTGCGCCTTACTGTGGTAGGCATAGTGCTTCATAGATTCCATACTTTCCCAAATACTAATGGTAGCCTGCTGAAAAAGAGGCCACTCACCTACGCCTTTGGTAAAGAGTTTACCTTTGGCCTCGGTAATAGAATTGCTGGCAGGTGCCACTTTACGCCAAAAGGCGGGTACGTGTTTTAAGTGGATAGTAGCTCGCGTTAAAACTGCCACGGGTAGGTCCATATTAGGTTTCGAAACAGC
>CAKZMZ010000444.1 GCA_937129345.1 uncultured Thalassovita sp.
CTACGATAACTTTCAGTTCCCGTGGTTGCGTTACCAAGCCGATGCTCCTTCTAGCGGTTTTGAATATTTGGCAAGGCTAGGCTACAAACCCAACAGACAACTCCGTTGCTACTTGCAATACAGGTTTGAGAATAGGGAAAGAAACCTAAAAGACAATACCACTGCTTTTGATTTTTTGGTACCTGTTGTCAGGAAAGACTGGCGCTTTAACTTAGACTACAAAGCCAGCAAGCAAATTTCTTTAAGATCTAGAATACAATACAGTGAGCGCATGCAAGGCAATTTATATTCTGAAGGTTTCGCCTTGATGCAAGATATTGTCTGGGATTTTGGCAAATTGCGCGTAGCTGCCCGTGCCGCTTTTTTCGATACCGACGATTACGACACCAGACAGTATGCCTATGAAAAAGATGTACTATATGCCTTTTCTATTCCTGCCTATTACGGAGAGGGCGTTCGCAATTATTTGTTGCTTAAATGGAGACCGATAAAAAATATTGACCTATGGGCAAGGTATGCAATAACGCGTTGGTATGACCGAAATACCGTTGGTTCAGGTTTAGAAGAAATTGATGGTCCTCGCCGTTCTGAGATTAAATTACAGATGCGATGTAAATTTTGATCTAACCCCGGCCCTAGTAAGGGTTCTGAACCCTTGCTAGGGCTAGGGTTAAAAGTAGACATTATTCCTTCGCAATGGTCGCCTGCCAAGCCACCACTTTCCACGAGCCTTTTCTTTTTACCAAAGTGCCGCTGTTCCAATAGCGGCTAATTCCTTCATCTGTATCGGCTACTAATTGAAAGGTTAGCACTGCCACTTTTCCAAAAACTTTTACCTCCACTTCATCTGAAGAATAAGAAACGGTTGCTTCTTCACTGCTTTCTTCCTCTTCTGCATCAAACCCTTGCATGATTTTATCTTTACCAAAGCGCTCTCCGCCTGAACTAGTATAGACCAAATCTTCTCCCCAAAAGCGGTCATGCATTTCCTTTTTATCTACTTTTTGGAGGAACTCGTTAAGGAGTTGGGTGATTTCTTGTTCGGGGCTGAGACTCTTGATCTGAAAAGCACATAACATGCTTGTAAAAAAAATAAGAGTACCTATTGACAGTAGTTTCATTAATAAATTCTTCTAAATATTGAATAGTAAAAGCGCATATAACTGCGAATAAACAAACGTAACAATTTATATTTAGATAGTAGAATTAATCAAAGCCGTTTCAATCAATAAAAACTCTTTATAAATTGCGATATCGTTTCTAATCTCAATTTTTAACAGGCATGGCCCCATTGGGCAATTTTTTAAAATATATGCTCAAAAAAACACGACTTTATTTCATAATATTTTTGTGGCTTTCCATAGGCACTTTATCTGCCCAACGCCGCAACCTCCCCCCCTACAAAAACGACCGAAATGACATTACCACAAGGGTAAATGACCTTTTAGGCCGAATGACACTAGAAGAAAAAGTAGCACAAACTTGGTGCATTTGGACTCAAAAAAATGAATTAATTCTAGATGAGTTTGGCAATTTCGATGCAAATAAAGCAGCTCAAAACCTACCAAACGGCATCGGGCAAATCGGCAGGCCAAGCGAAGCACTCAATCGAAACCTACTCAACAATCGCTCCCCTAGAGAAATGGCAGAGCTAACCAATGCCATTCAAAGGTATTTTGTAGAAAATACGCGCTTAGGCATCCCTGTCATTTTTCATGAAGAATGCTTGCACGGTCATGCTGGCAAAGGCAGCACTTCTTTTCCCCAGCCCATTGCTTTGGCCAGTAGTTGGGATGTTGAATTGATACAAGAAATATTTGAACTCGTAGCTGAAGAAACCCGCTCAAGAGGCGCTCACCAAGCATTAAGCCCTGTAGTAGATGTGGCCCGTGATCCTCGCTGGGGTCGTTTTGAAGAAACTTTTGGTGAAGATCCACACTTAGTGTCCGAAATGGGTCTTGCCGCTATTAGAGGCTTACAAGGTGATGATCCTGAAGAAATTGATGACAAACATCTACTTGCCACACTCAAGCACATGACAGGCCACGGGCAGCCCCAAGCAGGCGTTAATACTGCACCCGCCAATCTTTCTGAAAGGGTCTTGCGAGAAATCTTCTTCCCTCCTTTTGAGCGTGCTGTAAAAGAAGCCAATGTAAAGAGTGTTATGGCATCTTACAACGAAATCGATGGTGTACCCTCTCATGCCAATAATTGGCTAATCAATGAGTTGCTCCGTAAAGAATGGGGATTTGACGGTTATGTAGTATCTGATTATGGAGGTATCAGCGATTTGTATAACAGGCATTTTGTAGTGCAAGATAGCAAAGAGGCCGCCCTTACAGCATTTAAAGCAGGCATTGACATTGAGCTACCCGATAAAGTAGACTACCCTCAATTACTAGAAATTTTCCGAAATGAAGAATTGCCTATGGCCATGCTAGATAGTGCAGTAGCAAGACAGCTAAGGGCTAAGTTTATGTTGGGCCTTTTTGATGAACCTTACGTTAATTCCGACTATGCAGACCGGTTTGTGGGCTCCGAAAAAAACGGCAGATTGGCACTAGAAGCCGCTGAGAAATCCATGATACTTTTAAAAAACGATTATGACTTATTACCGCTAGACCCCGACGATTATAAAACCATCGCCGTAATTGGCCCAAATGCCAATAAAACGCTTTTAGGAGGTTACAGCGATGTACCTCCTTACTACATTACAGCTTTGCAAGGCATAGAAAATTACTTAGAAAATGAAGATGTAGAAGTAGTTTACAGCGAGGGCTGCCGCATTACCGAGCCCGGTAGCTGGTATTGGGACCCGATTGAATTGCCCAATCCATTAGATGATCAAAGGCGCATCGAGCACGCTGTAACCATTGCAGAGAGGAGCGATTTAGTG
>CAKZMZ010000445.1 GCA_937129345.1 uncultured Thalassovita sp.
CGCTCCTGCTGGTTCCGCACCAATAATTTTTGTCTCTGGGCTTATTTGCTTAAAATAGCTGCCCGTACCTGCCAATAAGCCACCTCCGCCTACCGGTCCAAATAAAAAGTCTATGGGCTCTTTGCTGTCTTCAAGAATTTCCATACCTACAGTACCCTGCCCTTCTATCACCTTTTCATCGTCAAAAGGATGTATAAAAACGGCCCCTTCTTTTTTCTGAAATTTAAGGGCTTCAGCATAGGAGTCGTCGAAGGTATCGCCTACCAAAACCACATCTATAAAGCTTTTACCAAACATTTTTACCTGCCTTACTTTTTGGTTAGGCGTAGGAATGGGCATAAATATATGGCCTTTGATCTTCATTTCTCTGCATGCCAAGGCAACCCCTTGCGCGTGGTTTCCTGCACTGGCACATACAACGCCTTTCTTCTTTTCAACCTCAGACAAAGAACTGATTTTATTATAAGCGCCTCTGATCTTATAAGAGCGTACCAATTGTAAGTCCTCTCTCTTAAGTAAGATATTGGCTTCATAGCGTTCAGATAAATTTAAGTTTTTGATAAGCGGCGTATGTTGCACTACATGCTTAAGTCTTATCTGTGCTTTTATAATGGATTCAACAGGAATCAAAGAAGATATTTTTTTCAGTTTTGTCATGTATTTAACTCATTATTGCTTAGAGCACAAACAAACGAGCACCTATACAAATTTTAAATAATATTTAGAGGTTGCCTTTTAATCGAAGCTGCATCTGCATGGACATACCAAATCCTAAATGGCAGAAAAGCCACAATGAGTAAAAACTATCTCAAGCGACTTTTCAAGCGACTTTTCAAGCGACTTTTCAAGCGACATTTCAAGTATGTGTTAGATTTTGCCAAAATTAAGACCTCATGGCTTTGATCATAAAACGCGACAGCTTAGCGTAAGCTTTTCTCCAAGCGTTTTCGAGCTCCTCGTTCCACTCCTCTTGTAGTGAATCTCTGAGCGTTGCTATGAGCACTTCGCCAAATTTTGCAAAGTACTCTGGTTTTACGCCGTAAGCCACATGCCTCCTGCCAACATCGTGCACAGCCATATCTGCTTTTTCTAAATGTAACTTGGTTACCGCCAAACCAATTAGTTGCATCAATTTTTCACCTTGTTCCGGTGGATCGGCATTAAATAGAGTGGCAAACTTTGGCTCTGCTTCAAATAAATTATTATAAAATCTTTCTCCAATGTCACCCATGCGGTTCATGATGGTAGACCAAGATTGCTGAACTAGTAGTATTTCTTCCTTTGTCATTTTATTTCTGCTGATAGATTAAATAGTGCTGAATAATACAAAACTAATTTTTAAATACAATACGATTAGCTACTTAGAATTACAAAAAAGGAGCATTTTACTATGCCCCCAAATTCGAGATCTTTATGAGTGCTAATTTAAGAATCTTCGGCATGTAGGATCTTTTCTACTATATTTTTTGGGATATTGTCCCTTTTTAAATCGGGTATTTTTACCTGAATCCTTAAAGCTCTAAGGCCATTTACCCCTTGTAGTTCTTCTAGAGCGTGGTCTTCCAACACATCCTCTAAAAGGCCCTGTTTCTGTAAATAGCAGATATACCTTTTGTACTCTTCCGCTTCTTTATCTTGGGTATACACAATGGCAATTTTACCGGGCTGTGTAATGCGCTCATCAACATCTTTAATGTTCGCCTTGTCAATTCTTTTCTTTATAATCTCGTAACGGATGTTGTAGGCGCCATCCACATCAAATTGTTTTTCATCTTCTCTAAACCTTATGGAAATAGGGGCACTATTTACCAAAATCAAATGTGTGGCCTCTAGAGGCAAGGGCAATTCGGTTTTAAGGCTTTCTGTCATCTGAGCGATCTCTGCTGTAGTTTTAAGCTGCCATAAGCGCAAATCTTGTAAATAGATTTTGTTGAATGGCTTTTGAGGTGTAATAGATTGACCCATATAAATGTTGTACTCCACACCATCGGTCTTGTATTTTTCAAAATAATGCGGATAAGTCTTTTGAATGATATCCTGTTGCTCTTCTAGATAATTCGCTATCTTGTCGTTGATTTTTGTCAGGCTGTCTTCAAAAGACTTTCTCTTTTTGTACAAAATACCTAGTTCAGCATCTAAAGCTCCAAAATAATGATTGTACGATTCGGTAGACAGTACATTAGAAGTTTTAAAATGCTCTAGTAAAGGTTCCAATTCATTCTTTAGAAAATATAGAATCGTCATTTCGTCGCCTGAGCCAATGCCTTCTTTGATTTCTTCCATAAAGCCATCTATTCTCGAATTGATCTCCCCGATAATACCCATAGGATAACTTTCAAACACCTTATTGAGCACCTCTTTGCCTAGTAAAAGCTGCGAGGTCAAATCTTCTTTAATCGCTTTATTGCGTTCTGTGGATGAACCTCTCACATCCGATTGTCCATAAACCGGAAACACATCATTAAAAACAATCTCTTCGGTCTGCGGAGCATCTCCATTGGTGTTGGTTTTGTTCAAACTGATCAATGCAGCTTGTACAAATTTCCATTCAACAGCGGGGTGCACAGCCGTATATTCCTCCTTAATGATCGCTTGTAATTTGCTTTCTAGTTCTTCGAGACTCCTTTTGGCTGCCAATGAAAATATGGGCAAGATGTCTTGCAGCAAAATCATAGAGCTGTTGTTAAAATCATGTGGGTTCGAAGAGGCAATTTCTATGGCACCGAGAAACTCTCCATTATAATGCAGCGGCGAAACCAAAATACTTTTAATGCCCTTTTGCAAAAGAAGTTGGTCTATGGCCGAAGGGTCTTTTAGTTTTTCAAGATTACTGATGGTCTGGGTCTCGCCTGTAAGTGTCATGGTATGGTAAATACAGCCTTCAAAAGCCTCTTCTTCGCTTAGGCCTGTATAGCTTAAGTATTCCTTGGTGTCTTCCTCCGTAACAATACTGTTCCATATTTTAGGTCCGGATTTATTGCCTTCTTTATCGAATGTAAAAGAAACGATACCCATTCTTAAATCGGGCAAATCATAAAGCTCTCGTAATTTTTGCTCCAAATTGCCAAATTTCTCTCTAGCAATGATCGCATCCTTTTCTAGTAAATCGTACTTGAGCGAAGAAAGCACTTCGTTTTGAGTTACATCAATTAGCCTGAGCACTACAAAACCACATATCTCAAAATCATTGGCATCTATGTATTTATGCCACAAAGCGCTATCATGCGGATTGTCTGAGAGGAGTTCCAACACTTCTTCTGATAATTTGGGCGGCGTTTTCTTAGGTATGACCTGGGCAAAATCTCTATCGAAGTAAATTTTGTAGTACCTATTTAAACCATTTATTTTAGAAGGCACCGTAATAAGTAAATTTTTTATGTAGATGCGCTGCTGCCCATAAATCTCACTCAAAATTAGACTATGGATGTAGGTATTGGTATTCTGTTCAAAAGTCTCAAAATCCAACTCTTTAAAATTAAAGTTGAAGTTTTTCAAATCTATGAGCTCATTCCACTTTTGCGTACTAAAAACCAATCCACTTAGATCAAAGGGCTTAATAATGGCCAAAAGCTCCTTGTCAAAATCTATAGGCGAGATAATACTACTCATCAACTGTTGTACGATTTCTCTGTGCTCTTGCAAAAAGCTCAAATCTCTTAGCTGCCCTTTAAGTTCGGGCCGTTTGTCCACTTCTTGTAAAATATGCTCTAACAGCAATTTTGTGGCTGCGTTGTCGACACCCTCTACCTTTTCTCTTAGGTATTGAATAAGGGCATCAAAACTTAGCACTGTATTTTTCCTAAATAAGCCGTTAAAGTTGTTCATAGCATCATTGTTTCAAGCATCAATTTCATAAGCAAATTACGAAATAAGCCAATGGGGAAAAAATATTATGGAACATAAAACACTGTGAAAATCAGATATTAAAGACATTTTGTCATCTTTTAATTCTTTAAAATGACATTATGTCTGCTTGGTTTCGATTCTATTGTCACTTTTTCATAAAAAATTGCGGTGGTACAACAATTGAAAAACGATGATTAAAATCGAATTAAACTATAAAAAATAAAAGCCATGACACTAGTAAAATTTCATAGACCAAGTTTTTACAAAAATTTTGGCCAGCACGATTTCGGAAAGTCTTTTTTTAATGAGCAAATGAACCGTCAAAAACCTTTGGTAAACATTCTGGAAAACAATGAAGGTTTTGCCATAGAACTTGCAGCTCCGGGATTAGAGAAATCTGACTTTTCTTTAAAAGTGGATAAAAACCTTTTGATCGTTAGCGCTCAAAAAGAGCAAACATCAGAAACAAATTACAAACTAAGGGAATTTGACTTTGGTGAATTTGAAAGAAAATTTGAATTGCCCAATAGCGCAGATACAGAAAATATCGAAGCCCTTTACGAAGATGGTATTTTATCTGTAAAAGTGGGCAAGAAAGCAGAAGCACAGCCTAGGGTAATCGATATACATTAAACCTTGCGGTTAAGCAATCCATTAATCAATAGATATAGATAAGAAAGTTTGAACAAGGTGGGATTACGATTCCACCTGTTCAAACACTCTTTTAAAGAAACACCTGCTCAATTAGTTCTTCGAGCTTTCCTATCGCTTTTATTTTTATCTTGTACTTTTTCTCAGGAAGAGATTTTACTGCGTATTTAGAAATATAGATGGCCTCAAAGCCTAATTTTTCCGCTTCGGCTATTCTGTTTTCTATTTTGTTTACCGCTCTTATTTCGCCTCCAAGCCCAACTTCGGCAGCAAATGCCATTTTTCCACTAATGCTGATATCATTTATAGAAGAAATGACCGAGGCGCAGACCGCTAAATCTATAGCAGGGTCTTCAATCTTTAATCCGCCCGTAACATTTAAAAACACATCTGACAGGCTAAGCCTAAAACCGCCCCTTTTTTCCAAAACTGCCAACAACATGTTCAGTCTTCTTGCATCAAACCCTGTGCAACTCCTTTGAGGTGTACCATAGGCCGCACTGCTTACCAAAGATTGTATCTCAACAATAAGTGGCCGATTGCCCTCTAAGGTGGCCCCCAATGCTATACCGCTCAAATCGCCATCTCTTTGAGAAATCAGAATCTCTGAGGGGTTGCTCACCTGTCGCAATCCAACAGACATCATTTCATAAATGCCCAACTCTGCGGTAGAGCCAAAGCGGTTCTTAACGGTACGCAAAATCCGATAACTCATGTGGCGGTCGCCTTCAAATTGCAGAACCGTATCTACCATATGCTCCAAAACCTTTGGACCTGCCAAGCCGCCCTCCTTGGTAATGTGCCCAATCAAAAACACAGGCGTAGCAGACTCTTTGGCAAATTGCAAGAGCTCTGCCGTGCACTCACGCACTTGAGACACACTACCGGGTGCCGATTCTAATTTGTTGCTCGCCAAAGTCTGTATAGAGTCTACGATGAGTAGTGCGGGCTCTAACTCGGCAATCTGAGCAAAAATTTGCTGCGTTTGGGTTTCGGTAAGTATGTAGCAGCTTTCAGATTGATGCTTTAAACGCTCTGCCCTTGACTTGATTTGGGCAGCGCTTTCCTCCCCTGAAACGTACAGTACATTAATAGTATTCAGCCTGAGTGCTAACTCTAACATTAGGGTAGATTTGCCAATACCCGGTTCACCCCCTAAAAGCACTACAGAACCCGGCATGATGCCACCACCCAAAACGCGGTTCAGTTCGGCATCTCCGGTGTCAGAGCGGTTCTCATTAACTGATTCAATTTCAGCGATTTTTCGGGGTTTGTTGGATCGGTTCGCCCCTTCTTTTTTCTGCTGACTCCAAGCAGCAGGTACTGTATCGGGCATTACCAACTCCTCTTCAAAAGTGTTCCATTGTTGGCAAGAGGGACATTTACCCATATACTTTGGCGACTGATACCCACAGTTTTGACAGAAAAATGCTGTTTTACTTTTTTTGGCCACTATACTTTATAATTTTTCTTTTTAAGATTTTTAGAATTTTTTGGTGCAGCTGAAATAAAATAACATCTCAAAACGCCACTACAACAGGTGCTGGTAAAACTAAACTTTGGCCAAACCAGGCTCGCTTTTAAGTTTATTGCGCATGTCGGTTATGAGTGCATCCTGTGCTCGTATACGATTACACAGAACTTGCACTACACCACGCGCTACTTCAGGCCTGTGGGCCATTAAATCATAAAAAGCATCTTGATCTAATCTAAGCAATAAAGTATCTCTTTCGGCAGTAGCTGTAGCCGATCTAGGCTTAGAGTCTAATAAGCCTAAATCGCCAAAAAAGTCTCTATTTATTAAAGTGTTTAAAGCATACTCTCCAATATGGATTTTCACCTGCCCTTCGTAAATGATGTACATGCAATCGCCAGGGTCGCCTTTCTTAAAAATCGCATCCCCAGCAGAAACATTTTGCTCTTTTAAAATAGAGGCAATATCAGATAATACACTCTCAGGGGTTTCAGAAAATATACTCGTGCTCTTTAAAACGATAATTTTCTCAATCTCCAATAAAAGTTCTTCTTGTTCTCTCATAAACTTTGTAACAGTTTGGATTTTTTCATGGGGTAAAACTTCGGCAAAAATCTCTTCATAGGAAAATAAGCGATCCTCGCAAAAAGCCTTTATGGTATGCATGGCCGCTTCTTTTAGCAATTCATCTTCCCCCTCTATATATGGCAAAAATGTTTTTAACAAACTTGGATAAAAAGAGCCTGTGAGGGAGTACAAAGCAGCGGCTTGGGTCCAGCGTGTAAAATGATTCCCTCGCTTAGTGCCTCGTAAAATCATGAGTACCACGGTGATTTCATCCAATAAGTCATTGTTGTAATACCTAGAGAGTTGATTTACCTTGGTAGATAAATTTTCATTGCCAAACAATATAGATAAGCGCTCTACCGTAGAGTGCGGCAACATTTGATTGAGGTTTTCAAAAGCCTTGCTCCTTTCTGTTTTCTCGATGGAGCCCATCGCATTCAATATGTTCTTGTATTTCTCCCCGTCTTTAGCAAACAGAAATGAAACCAATACACGCGCATGTTGTAATCTCAGGCTCAATTCTTTTTCTAGGGCTTCTTTTAATAAGGCAAAATCATTTTTATTGGCCAGTAATTCCAAGGCATTGTATAGCCAAAAAACCCGTCTAAACAGGTTCTCCATACTGTCTGCCACGTAGTACAACTGCTTGTATTTTACTGCATCGTACCCAGCCATTTGCAAAGCATTCAAAGCTTCTGATTGTAACTCTATCCACTGATAGCTGGTTACCCACCATAATATTTCATAAGCTTCGGCGCCTCCAATTTTTCCGCAGATCCTACAAAGTCGCATAAAATACACACCGCGAGAACTGTCTGCCTCGCCAAAAGCCTGCTTTAAATGCGGCAAAACCTGTTCTCCATATTCTGTAAGGGAACGCAAGGCCTCATTGTGCAATATGTGGTGCTCTACCATATGCAGGAGCTTGGGCACAAGTGCTTCATGCTTGAGAATGGCCGTAGCTTCAAGGGCACATATCACCAATTCAGTCCTTTCATCATCAAGATATTTATCAATGATTTTGATATAATCTGCCTCGCCCAAATCTCTTATTATCCGTACCGCTAAAAGATTATCCTCTAAACGTAAAGACCAAGCATATTTATTAATGACCATATCGGCTTGTTTTTGCTCGTCTACATCACCGTACAAATACATGCATAAGAGTACTGCCCGACTAATGGATTCGTGCTCGCTTTTTAGCAATTTTTTTAGTTCGCTTATCCGATCTTTGTTAAGGCTACAAACTGCTTTAATACTCTCTGCCTTTACTATCGGTGCTGTGTCATCTCCTTCAATAATTTGGAGTAGTTCATCTTCAAACTCTTGCAATTGCAGTTCGCCGATCTTTGCCAAAGCATGTATTTTCACATCATCAGAAGGATGGTTAATGATCACATGGAGTTTTTCTATCAGATTGTCTTTATTGAATTTCTGCAAGAACTCTATGGAATAAATCACTTCCTCAGTCTTTCCTGTCTCTAACTTGGACTCCAACACCTCCAGGATTTTTTTGTCCTGAATAGCCAGCTCAGAACCTTTGATCGAACGCACATCAACCGCAGTCTTTAAAATACCGATGTAGCTTTTGTTAAATAGGATGATATTGACCAACCAAACTACTACAATACTGTTGATCAACCAACTGAGCAATTCGTTATCTAGCTCTATCTGCCAATGGTAAAGCAGCCAAAGCGTACCGCCTGCTATTCCCACAGAAGCGGGTTCGATTACGCCTTTCATTAAATTGTAACCTTGAAAGCGAAAGCGCGCCACCAAAGGCTGCAGAAGTGTTAGGAAAACGGGTCTTTGCAAAGCGTACCGTAGAGAGGTAAACGCCAGCATGATAATACAAAGGTGAATGAAGTATTTGTACACGGTGTAACCGGGCAGCAACTCAGGAAAAAGCAAAAATACACTTAAAATGAGCATGACAATAGGTAGTGTAAAAAGTGCTCTTTTGATGCCCAGCTCACTGATCAAGCGCCTAGAAAAAATCATTTTTGCTACAAAAGATAATAGGCTGATCACCCCGAATACAATCCCGAGGAACCAAGCGATTTTACTTTCGGTATGGAAATACTGTTGCAGGTTACTCAGCAGGGCAAAGTCTAACCAAATAGTAAGCGTAATTACTATGAGCGATAAAAAACACAAACCAATGATCGAAGAATTAGAGAAAAACTTACTAATGGCAGGGCCTGTTTTCAGTACTTCCATTCTGCTCTCCTGATTTTCTTCGTGTATTTGTGCGTAGGCTTCTTTTTTAATGATCCTCCTTAAAAAAAAGAAAGCGGCCAAAAAAGCTGCGGCGCTAAAAGCCATTACCTGTTGGTTGTTGAACAAACTCAGCAGCAAAGGGGCCGAAAAGTAGCCTACGATCATACCCGGCAGGTCGCCAATGGTTAGCCAACCTAGGTTTTTCTGGGTAGACCTCGCCTGAAACAGCACCGCTGCCAAAGCCCAAGATTCAAAATTTGAGAAGAGGTAAATGACGCGATACCAAATCAGGAGCAAGAACACAAACCACAAAAAGGCATAATCGCCAATTCCACTCAACAACACGATAATAGAAATGGCTATGAGCAGCATAATGCCCTGCATAATGCGCTCTAAAGAAATATAATGCTGTAAGTTGCTGTAAATCTGCCCGCCCAACAGCATAAAGGCCGCTGAAGAAACATAAACAAGGGGTAGATTAAGGACAGAAAATCTTGATAAGAAAATTACCGAAGCTGTTACGAAAAACAGCGCCAAACCCAAACCCTGAAAAAAGTGGTGGAAAAAAAACGACTGTACAAACCAGGCCTCGCTTGGGTCTATCCTGAATATTTGCAGCAGTCTTTTCCTCATTACAATGTAAAGTTTACAGTTTTTATAAATTTAAGAGGAAGAATCAAAAATTTAGAACTGCAGGCTTATTTTATTCTAAGTTTTCTTCTCCTATGTACTCGCCATAGTCTTCTTCGCTTATAAATTTGCCTCTTTTATTAAAAAACTTCCATAGGCCTATCATTTCGCCCCTTTCATAATCCCCTACCGCCTCGGCCTTACCATTTGGGTGATAGTATTTCCACTGCCCAGATTTTTCTCCTTTTTCGAACAAGCCCTCAGCCATTCTTTTGCCCTCGGGATGTAGGTATTCCCATTTGCCAGTTTTAAGGCCATCTTTATAATTGCCTGTTGCTTCTCTAGCACCATTGTCGTAGTAGGTCATCCTTAGGCCATTGCCTTGGTTAAGATTGCCGCTTGAGTGTTGTTTACCTTGGGCATCGGTAAAGTTGCTCACTCGCATCAACTTGCCATTTTCCCAAAACTCAGTCATCATCTTTGTTCCATCTCTATGAAAGAACACCCACTCGCCGTCTTGATTTCCCTTTATGTAATTTCCCTGTGAAGCTATGCTGCCATCGGGATGAAAGGATTTCCACAAGCCTGCTTCTAAACCCTTGATCATCAAGCCTTCTTCATACTTATAAATCCTGCCGTCCGCGCTCACTTCAAATAATTTTTTAATGCCCTGCTCAAGTCCCTTATCGTAAGTTACCAAAGCAGAAAGACGGGTCGCCTTATCAAAATACTGCCATACGCCATGCTTTTCTCCTTGTAAATACTCGCCTCTTGCATATAAACTACCTTGCTCATAAAACTCTTCCCACAAGCTATCTTTAAGGTTTTCTAGGTAGTAACCTTGAGCACTTAAATTGCCCAATTCGTCGTATTCTTCCCAAAAATCGCTTCTGAGGCCATCAGAGTAATAGCCTATCTCTTGTAAGTAGCCTTCGGTGCTATAAAATGCCCAAATACTATCGGGCTCATCTTCTAAATAAAATCCTCTTACTAAAACTTGAGAAGTGTCTTCGCCAAATTCAAAATAAGCGCCGTTTTGCTGTCCATCCCTAAATACACCGGAAGACTCTACGGTACCATCGTTTCTATAAGTGCTAAACGACCCATTCTCAATGCCCTCGATAAAATTGAGCTTTAACTCCAGTTTGCCTAGACTGTCATAATAAGCGGCAGAACCGTTCAATTTACCAACCTCGTAAGGTTCTTCGCTTTGCAGTGTGCCATCTTCGTAATATGATTTTCTAAGCCCATTGCCTTGCTTGAGATTGCCTGCATTTAGTCTTTTCCCATTTGGCAAATAAAAATCGCCTACTTCCATTAGTAAAGAATCTGTCCATATTTCTTTCTGGTTTAATTGCCCATTGGGTTGGTAATACTCAAAAGTACCGTTTGGCTTACCTCGCTTGTACATGTGCTTTTCTTTGAGCGTGCCCGAGGCATAGAAGAAACGCCAAAGACTGTCCCGCTCTCCGTCTACAAATCTGCCTGTCATTTCTAGCTTGCCATCTTCATAATAAGCCTCGAAAGGCCCCTCTTCTATACCAAGCAAAAGAAATACTTGACTCTCTATCTGCCCATTCTCATGGTAGTGAACCAGCTTACCATGCTCGGTGCCTTCCACAAAGGTAACCTCGCTTTCTTTTTCTCCATTAGGATGATATGTGAACCATGTGCCGTGCTCTTTTCCATTTATAAAATGGCCTTCTACTAGCTTGGTGCCATCTTCATAAAATTCCTCCCATTTTCCATCTTCCACGTTATCGGTAAAATTAGCTGATAGCAGCAATATGCTATCTTCGTATTCTTTCCATATTCCATTTAGTTTGCCTTCTTTGTAGTCAGCCTCTAGCAAAAGACGACCTTGCTGATCATAAATTTGCCAAGGACCTGTATAGAGTGAATCCGGTTCTTGGGCATGCAGAAGAGTGGGGATCAATAAGCAGATAAAAAAATTTAAATAATGTCTCATATGCCAGTTTAATTGCAAGCAATTTAGCAATGCTGTTTTTAAAATCACAATCACCTTTCTTCAATTACAGTTCATTTTCTAGGCATCACTCCAACAAAAAAAGCAGCCTTTATAAGACCGCCTTCCATATAAAATATAAACCTATATTAATGTGTACTTTGTTATATAGAGCACTATTGCACTATTGCAAAATTTTTATACATTAATTACCCACTTGCATCATCTCGGTAAGTTCGTTGATGATTTTTCTGTAAATGGCATCATTGTCGTTTTTCTCTATTACTTTTTTACTGGCATGCACTACAGTACTGTGATCTCTACCACCAAAACGGTCGCCAATCATCTTTAAGGGCATATCGGTGTATTGTTGTGAGAAATACATAGCGATTTGCCTTGCGGTGGCTATATCTTTTTTCCGCGTCTTGGAGACCAGTTCGTCTACAGAAAGCTTAAAATAATCTGCTACCACTTGTTGTATAAACTCAATGGTAATCTCTTTTTCTGTAGTTCTAAAAATATTGAGTAAAGTGGTTTTTGCCAGTTCTAAGTCAATGTCTTTTCTCATAAAAGAAGCGTTAGCGATCAATGAAATCAACACTCCTTCTAGCTCACGTATATTAGAATCTACGTTTCGGGCCAAATACTCAATCACTTCATTAGGTACTTCTACTCCCTCGTTAGACATTTTGGCTTGAACAATGGCCACCCTTGTTTCGTAGTCGGGCACTTGAATATCTGCCGTTAAACCCCATTTAAACCTAGAAAGCAAACGTTCGTGCAAACCTTGCATGCTTTTGGGCACTCTGTCTGAGGTCATAATGATCTGCCTGCCGCTTTGGTGCAATCTATTGAAGATATGGAAAAAGTTTTCTTGGGTCTTATCCTTACCCGCCAAAAACTGAATATCATCAATGATCAACACGTCTACATTTAAGTAAAAATTGGTGAAGTTCTGTACATTATTGTTCCTGAGTGCCTCAATAAACTGGGTAGTAAATTGGTCAGAAGTAACGTAAAGCACCAACTTATCCTGAAAATTGGCCTTGATTTCGTTCCCTATAGCCTGTGCCAAGTGAGTTTTGCCCAAACCAACCCCTCCGTACATAACCAATGGATTAAAGGCGGTAATTCCTGGCTTTTTTGCTATGGCGTATCCTGCAGAACGCGCCAATCTATTGCAATCTCCCTCTATATAATTGTCGAAGGTATATACCGGATTTAACTGCGAATCGAAGTGTTCCAATGCTGTCTCAGGCAAATCAAAAGGGCTTTTTACCCGCTTTTTTGAAACTTGAGCAGACTGGCCATTTATCGCTTGACCATTAATATGTGACGCTATATCGCTATTACCGTTCTGTTGCGCATTGCTTACCAATGGCTTGCTTCCTGCTGGCTTACTATTTCTTACGTTAAGGGTAAATGGCTGATGGTCAGCATCCCCTTTATCCACTACTATAGAATACTCTAATTTACCCTCCTCGCCCAATTCTGCGTCGATTGCTTTTTTAAGTATATATACGTAGTGTTCCTCTAACCACTCATAGAAAAACGGAGTAGGTACCTCTATAGTTAAAATATTATCTTCAAGCTTTACAGGCTTGATCGGTTCAAACCAAGTCTTAAAGCTCTGTTCCTGTACCTCCTCTTTAATTATCTCTAGACAGTTCTTCCACACCGCCTGACAATTCTTTATCATCTGGTTCAACACATTTTTAATATTTTGAAGTGATAGGTCTCCTAGTGCAAAATGGTTAAATTTTGCAATGTAAGTTCGTCAACAAAATAGATATAATTATCCTTGTTGTGCTTAGAAAAACTTAGAAAACTTGTCTGATTTATTCTTTCAGGTGAATACAAAACTGCTAAAAAATTTGATAGAATAAAAATGAAATTTTAGCAAAAAATAAATTTCAAATTAGATTAATTTTTTAATAACTAGCTGAAAACCAAAGGTTTAATTATATCAATAAAACAGTTTAAACATTTGATTTTCAGCAACTTACATTATAAACCTTCTCAATGGTTTTTTTTTGATTTTTTTTTATGGTTCTATTTTTGCTAAGAGGCTGCACCCATTAACCTATTCTCACTAAAGGATACAGCTAATCATACCACTTTCAGAATAATATTTAGGTAAGGGTTGAAATCGCAGAATCACATTGTTTTTTTCGGTCAAAAAACAATGTGATATTTTTCGGCAAAAGTAAATAAAACAAAAAGGTGCAGAGTGAAAATATAATTCTGAAAAGGCGCATCTCATTCATTCTTTTTCAGGTTAGTCATCAAATTTTCTTTTCAGGTCAGCTGCTAGGGACTTTAGCTTCATCCGAAGAGAGAGAGGGAGAGGTCTGACAAAAAATTAAGGTTTGCTTTAAATTTGAGGTCAGTTTTACAAAAACCGTATTTTCAAACAAGAAAACCCTTGACATTTATTAATATGCCAAGGGTCCTGTCAATATATTAAATTATCTTACTCTGTAGTTACTGTCTCAGCAGGCACTACTGAAACGTAAGAACGTTTTTTGTAGCCTTTTCTAAAACTTACAGTCCCATCTACCATAGCAAAAATGGTATGGTCTTTTCCTAAACCAACG
>CAKZMZ010000446.1 GCA_937129345.1 uncultured Thalassovita sp.
AGACGCTGCACTTAACCACTTGCTCTAATATGACAGAAAACCTACCCGATTTTTTTGAAAAGCAAATTGCCGAGGCTACCAAAGCAAGAAGTGCTATTCAAAAAAAATATAATGTAATAGCCATACTGCGCATATTTTATTTTTTAGCAGCAGTTGTGGCTACCGTTTACGTTACCGATAAAATTAATGCTTGGCTTGGTATTTTGTTAGGCTTTATTTTATTGGGAGTATTCGCTTACATTATTCGTTTGCACCTACAAATAGGCTGGAAAAAGAAGTATTATAACTTTATTGAGAAAGTAAACGAAAACGAACTTTACAGGCTACAAGGAAACTTTAAGAAAATTGAGGACAGTGGTGAAGATTTTTTAGAAGCCGACCATCCTTATGCATTGGACCTAGATCTTTTTGGCAGTACCTCGCTTTTTACACTACTCAATAGAACTGCTACCGTAAATGGCAGACACTTACTTGCAGGCTGGCTGGGAAAAAAGACAGATGTAAAAACCATACAGCTAAGGCAAAAAGCTATAGAAGAACTAAAACCCCTTGCAGAATTTAGACATGCTTTTCAAGCAAAAGGCCAGTTCCACAAAGGCAAGCAAGAAGAAATCGATAATTTACTGAGATGGGTAAATACTGAGGCAAGCGAGTTGCACACAAACTTTACCAAAATTATTGCTTGGCTGCTACCCGCTTTGGTAGTCGCAGGAACGTTTGCCTTTTTCTATTTCGAGGATGTACCAGGCATCGTTATCGCCCTGCCCCTATTCATTAACTTTTTAATACTCGGTAAATACAGAAAAACTGTAACCGCGCTGTGCGAAGACACCGTAAAAAGCGCCCGCATACTCAAAACCTATGTCAACTTATTTAAAGCAGTTGAAAATGAGCAACTTAATAGCGAGCTATTAACTGCGCTGCAGTCCAAAATGCACGCTAAAAACGAAAAAGCCTCGGAGGCCATAAAAAAACTAGGTAGGATACTCACAAACTTAGAGGTGAGAGATAATGTGTATTTTGCTTTTACCGTAAATTTGGCCACACTCTACGAAATACATTGGGCACTGGCATTAGAAAAATGGAAAGCCGATCACGAAGATTCTATCAAAGATTGGTTTGAAGCCTTAGCCGATTTCGATGTTTTACAAAGTATGGCTGGCTATGCTTTTTTGAATCCAAGCTTTACTCAGGCAAGGTTTGTAGATACACCTTATGCTTACAAAGCTACTACACTGGGCCACCCGCTTATACATAGCAGCAAACGAGTTTGCAATGACTTTGAACTGCAAGGCAAAGGCAAAACCATACTAATTACGGGTTCTAACATGTCTGGCAAAAGTACTTTTTTGAGAACCCTAGGCGTAAATGCTGTCTTAGCATTTATGGGCGCACCTGTTTGTGCATCGCGTTTTAGCATCTATCCATGTCAGCTTTTTACAAGTATGCGTATCCAAGATTCTCTTGAAGAAAACACCTCAGCTTTTTATGCAGAATTAAAACGCATCAAGCTCATGTTCAAAACTATAGAAAGATGCAGTGAGTTGGATGAACCTGTTTTTTTCTTACTAGATGAAGTATTAAAAGGTACCAACTCAAAAGATAGGCACCTTGGCGTAAATGCTATTCTTAAGCAACTCTTTGAGAAAAACTGTTTTGGCCTCCTCTCAACACATGATCTAGAATTAAACCAACTAGCTGATCAATATCCACAGTACATTGTAAATAGGAGTTTTAACAGCGCTATTGTAAATAACCAACTACATTTTGACTACAAGTTGCACGCAGGTATGTGCCACAGCTTTAGTGCAAGCAAACTGATGGAAGGTTTAGGAATCTTAGGAGAAGGCACGGTAGAGTAGTTTTAAGACACCATACATCAAGCCTTGGTAAAAATGTAATTTCTATGTGTATTAGATGCTTTTTTATAAGGGTATTTCTCAAATTGGTCTACGCTGATTTTTTTGCCTTTGTGGATAAAGAAACCCTTGTATCCTAAATTTTCTAGAATTTTGAATACACTGCCTTCTTGGGCATCTTTATGATGGCACTCAAATAATATCGTGGGGCTGTATTTTTTTAAGGTTTGGGTAGCTCCCTTAAAAACTTGCAATTCATGATTTTCTACATCACATTTGATAAATGCCAATGAATCTACCGAGTGTTTTTCAAAGTAATGGTCTAAGGTAGTAATATCTACTTTTATTCTTTCATTATTTTCCGGTGCAGCGTCGGCATTTTTGGTTATTTGAGCTCCACCTGATCCAACCTTGCCTCTAATCATCGTTAATTCTCCATTTTCACTAGAAACACCTTTGTTTACTACAGTTAGGTTATTTAAATGAAAAGTCTTGCCCATGTCTTTGAGAAAAACACCTAACTCTGGTTGGGGCTCAAAAGAGATGACCTTACCATCTTTACCTACTTTTTTAGACATCCAATAACTATATATGCCATAATTGGCCCCGATATCTAACACGGTTTTGCCCAGTAAATCTTGAGACAGCAAATAGGCTATGGACTCTTTTTCTTCTCTTAGCCTGTATCGCCAAACGCGATGCAACATATGGAATCTCTCAAATAATGTCATATATCAAAAAATTATTGAAAAGTCTATGCGCAAAAAAATTCGGGCATTACTGACCTTAGCAAAACGCTTAAATAGTTTTAACCAAGCACAAATCTAACGATATGCATTTATTTAAAAAACAATGCGGTTAAGTTGCTTATTTAGGCAAATAGCAATAAATATTGCTTAAAAAATAGATGGATATTTGGCCTTGAGGTAGGCAAGATACTTCTTAAAATCACCATCAAAATCTTGTTCAAATTCTTTTCTAAACTGGTTTTGGCTTCCGCTGTATCTTACAAAAGCCATAAAATAAGCATTATTAGGGGTGAATTTGTCAAAAAAGTTTTTATAGCGCTCGTTACTAAAATCTAGTTCTTTTACCCCTGCAGTTATTTCAGCAATCATTTTATTCTTTGCTGTAACCTTATCCTCATAGCTCATGTCTTCTGTAAAAGATTTGTAGAGCGCCTCTAATTTCTTAGTACTTTCTAGAATATAGTTTACAAAAAGTTTATAGTCTGGCTGCTTGTTAATGTATTGTTGATACTCGGATGAACCTATGCCATACTTGCTTTTTAGAAAACGCTTGGCGCCTTCTTCTCCAATAAAATTGGCGAGATTCTCATTGTATTGCAGGTTGTCTTTTATAAATAGTGTACCATGTGTGAGTTCATGAATGATCAATTCTGCCAAATCGCCTTCTGTGCGGTTGAGCATGTTAGAGAGAATAGGATCGCTCAAAATACCTAATGTAGACCAACCGTTGACTTCTCTTACTCTGGTATCCCAACCCTCTTTCAGCAGCTCCAGTTCGGCCTCACCAATCGCTTCTCTATCAAAATAGCCTTTGTAAGAAAAAGTACCTAACAGCGGAAAACTCCATTCTTTATTCTCTAGTTTAAAAGGCCTACATGCCGTAAGCACCCAAAGTATAGGTTTACCTTCTTGATCATACATTTTGGTATAGCTGTTAGAACGGTCTAAACCAAGTGTATCGAAAGCATACTGCCTTATTTCTTGGATCAAAAGTATCTTCTCTTTTTTATCGGATGGAAAATCGGGCTTTTCTAAAAATACCTCTACCGGCTGCGCTTGGTAGAGGATGCTTAACTGCCCATAAGCCTGCTTTACTCCATAAATCACCAATTGAAAATTAAATAGTAGAAAAACGACAAGTACTGAGAGCAGCAACCTCAAAATAGTTTTCGGAATATTAAATACCCCTGGAGATTTGATGTTTTTACCATGAAAGCTCACTGTGTTTTCAGGGTAACAAGCAGTTTTATCCTCGTAAACTGCCATAATATTTTTTAGATCCTGATCTACATTGTCGGTAGGGTAATAAGCCTCAGGATGTACGCCTATTTCTCTTCTTTTATAATCTATAAATGCCATTAGTATAGGCACCTTGGCAGCCTTGGCAATGTAATAAAAGCCTGTTTTCCATTTTTCTACATAGCTACGCGTACCTTCAGGGGCAATTGCCACACCGTATTGCTCATACTTGGTAAACTTCTCGGCCACCTGATCTACCATTTTCATTCGCTTGCTCCTATCTACAGG
>CAKZMZ010000447.1 GCA_937129345.1 uncultured Thalassovita sp.
TAGATATGCTATTGGGAGAACCTTTGGTAAAAATGGAAAATGCACCATCTGCCACCATTACCACTTTAAACGAACAGACCGAAGAAAACAGATGGGTAATGCACATATTGCACTATGTACCAGAGCGCAGAGGATTGGATTTTGATGTAGTAGAAGATGTGTACACACTCAGAGACTTGCAGAGTAGCGTAATGGTAGACAAAAAGGTCAGAAAGGTTACCGCTGTTCCCCAAGGCAAAAATCTAAGGTTTAAACAGGCAAATAATCGAGTTGAGTTTACTTTGCCCGAGTTGCAAGGGCATCAGATGGTGAGTATCCAATTCTGATAATTATTATGTATTTTAACGGTACTGAATAAGGCCTTATTAGATTATCAAACTACAGCCAAATGAAACTATACCGATTGAAAGAGTCAATACTGATAGAAGATGAAGGAAGTTATTTCAAGAATACTTCTGCAGACTTTGGAACGCTGATCGAAAGCGAAAAACTGTTAGAAGCCATTGAAGGGATACACCTTGAACACATTTCTTCTGAAGAAGCCCTTGCTGAGATAGAGACCAATCTCCTCCCACCCATTGGGCAACAAGAAGTTTGGGCGGCAGGTGTTACCTACTACCGAAGCCGTACAGCTAGGATGGAAGAGTCTGAAAAAGCAGGTGGGGCCACTTTTTACGATAAGGTTTATGATGCAGCCCGGCCAGAGTTGTTCATGAAGGCCACGGCCAATCGGGTAATTGGCCCTAAAGGTACGGTAAATATTCGCTCAGATTCTACTTGGAACGTACCCGAACCAGAACTGACTTTACTAGTTTCGCCCAAAGGAAAAATTACGGGTTATACAATTGGCAATGACATGAGTTCTAGAAGCATCGAAGGAGAAAATCCTCTGTATCTTCCTCAAGCCAAGGTGTATGATGGCGCCACAGCCATTGGCCCTTGTATTTTGGTTGTTAAAGAGGAAATGCCACCACAAACTGACATCACGCTAGAGATTAGGCGCAATGGGAGAGAGGCCTTTAAGGAAAGTACTCAGCTATCTCAAATGAAGCGCAAACCAAAAGAACTGGTAGAATGGCTTTATAGGGAATGCAGCTTCCCCAATGGCAGTTTTTTGATGACGGGCACAGGCATCGTTCCTGATAATTTTTCATTAATTGCAGGAGATACCATCTATATTTCGATAGAAGGTATAGGAACACTGATCAATAAAGTAGGTAAAAAGAAAAACTATTCTATTTAAGAAGATATGGAAATAAACGGAAAAAATTTAATAGGAAATAAAGAATCTAGCGAAGGTAATGTCGTGTTTTCAGCCATAGACCCACAGCAAAAGCAAACATTGCCCGTAAATTTTACAGAGGCTACCCAAGGAGAACTAGATTTAGCTTTAGAAAAAGCGGAGGCTGCTTTCAAGACTTACAAAAAAGTAACACCTGAACAAAAGGCCAACTTTTTAGAAGCCATTGCTTCTGAGATTGAAGGTTTAGGAGATGCTTTGCTCAATCGTTGTAACTCAGAAACTGCCTTAGGCATCCCAAGACTGACTGGTGAACGGGGCAGGACTTGCAACCAATTAAGATTATTTGCCAAAGTGGTGCGAGAAGGTTCTTGGGTCGGCGCCCGAATTGATACGGCCTTGCCAGATAGGCAGCCATTGCCCAAACCAGACATCCGAATGATGCATATACCTATGGGGCCTGTTGTGGTTTTTGGCGCAAGTAATTTTCCCTTGGCCTTTTCTGTAGCGGGTGGAGATACCGCTTCTGCCTTAGCTGCCGGTTGCCCTGTGGTAGTAAAAGCACATCCCGCACACCCAGGTACCAGTGAACTAGTTGGGAAGGCAATAATTAAAGCTGCACAAAAATCTGAGATGCCAGAAGGTGTATTTTCTCTTTTGCAAGGCAAGGGGCATGAAATAGGCAGGGCCATGGTCATGCATCCAAAAGTTAAAGCAGTAGGCTTTACAGGTTCTTTTAAAGGTGGCAAAGCTTTGTATGATGCAGCCCAACAAAGACCCGAACCCATTCCAGTCTATGCGGAAATGGGCAGTACCAACCCCGTGTTTATACTACCGGGAGCCATGCAAGAAAGGGCACAGCAAATAGGAGAAGGGTTAGCCGCTTCGGTAAATTTGGGAGTAGGGCAGTTTTGCACCAACCCCGGTATGGTGGTTAAGCTTAAAGGAGCTGCTGCTGCAGATACTTTTGAGCAAAGTTTGAGGCGTGCCATTTCTGCCACTGCTTCTTCAACCATGCTAACAGAGGGCATTTCAAATGCCTACAATGCAGGGGCGGGCATCATGTCTAAAATAGAAGGCGTAGATGTATTGGCCAAAGGTGCAGCAGGAGAGAACCCTTCCTTCATTTTTGAAACAGATGTGCCGACGGCATTGGCCAAAGAAGACATCAGTAAAGAGGTTTTTGGTCCTTCATCTGTATTGATCAATGGTAGGGATAAAGAAGAAATCTTACAATTCGCGCAAAACCTAGAGGGCCATTTAACTGCTACTGTTCATGCTACGGAGGCAGATATTGAGCTATACAGCGAATTATTTGCCATTTTGGAAGAGAAGGTGGGCAGAATCATTATTAATGGTTTCCCTACAGGCGTAGAAGTTTGCGATAGCATGATGCACGGCGGGCCGTTCCCCGCAACTACCGATAGCCGAACTACTTCTGTTGGTACTTTGGCCATTATGCGTTTTGCCAGGCCAATCAGTTATCAGAGCTATCCTCAATCTTTACTTCCAGATGCCCTCAAAGATGACAACCCACTAAAAATTAAGCGATTAGTGAATGGAGCTTGGGAGTGATTAAGTTTCTTATTTGACAAGAAAAAAGAGAAGTTACCAAAAGAATGCACTAAAAAAATTTCTGACAGCTAAAAATATTTTAAGCATCAGTAGTGGGTTTTTACTTTTTACTGCTCTGTTATATTAGAAATAAGTGAGACGATTTTTTTTGACTTAAAATGCTAAGCAATTAAAATTGATTTTTAAAGGTTCATTTTCGTATTTAAACACATCCATAGCGAATTTCGCTATGGATGTTTTTTTATTAAGCATTTAAGTTTTTTACTGCATGGTCCACTGCGCGCGCAGTAAGTGCCATATAAGTCAAAGATGGATTTTGCGTGCTGGTAGAAGTCATACAAGCACCATCTGTCACATACACATTTTTGCATGCGTGCAGCCTATTCCATTTATCTAGCATAGAGGTTTTAGGATCTTTACCCATTCTAACCCCACCCATTTCATGAATGTCCAGACCTGGCGCTTGATTGGTATCCCGCGTTCTGATATTGGTAAAACCCGCTGCTGTAAACATTTCCTCTAATTGCTCAAAATAATCAGCGATCATTTTTTCATCATTTTCGTCATAATCGATGGAAACCTTTAACTGCGGAATGCCCCATTCATCAGTTTTTTGAGTGTCTAGTCTGAGTTGGCTTTCTTCTTTAGGAATGGTCTCGCCCATCATGTGTGAACCAACCCGCCAAGGGCCATATTTAGGATTTAGCATACTTTCCTTCAATTCTTCTCCAAACAAACCATTGGTGTCCATATCAATGGTTCTACCCGCACTAAACCCTGCAGCATAACCCCTCAAAAAGTCTGTTTCTTGCTTAAATACATTTCTAAAGCGTGGAATATAACTACTTGTAGGTCTTCTACCAAAGGTAGCTTTATCAGGAAAGCCATCATATTCGCCAGAAATTTTAGCCCTATAATTGTGGAAAGCCACATATTTCCCTAATACACCACTATCATTGCCTAAACCATTAGGAAAGCGGTTTGAAGTAGAATTGAGTAAAATGAGATTAGTGTTGAAAGCAGCAGCATTTACGAAAATAACTGGTGCATAAAACTCAATCATTTCTTTGCTCTGTGCATCTATGACCCTAACCCCTGTGGCCAATTGCTTTTCTTCGTCATAAATAATGGAATGCACTACAGAATGGTTGCGAAGTGTTAAATTTCCTGTTTGCATAGCATAAGGCAGTGTGCTAGAATTGCTTGAAAAGTAACCACCAAAAGGGCAACCGCGTTGGCAGAGATTTCTTTTTTGGCAAAGTGCTCTACCTTGTTTTGCATAATATTCTGCATTACCTGTTACATGGGCGCACCGGGCTATAATTACATGCCTATTGTTCTTGTATTTTTCAGCTACCACATCTTTGAAGTATGATTCCACACAAGACATTTCCATAGGAGGCAAAAAGTCGCCGTCAGGTAGTTCTGCCAGCCCATCTTTATTACCTGAAATACCCGAGAATTTTTCTACATGGCTGTACCATGGTGCTAGGTCTTTATACCTAATGGGCCAATCAACCGCAAAACCATCTCTGGCAGGTCCTTCAAAGTCATAGTTGCTCCAACGTTGGGTATGTCTTGCCCACATAAGAGATTTACCTCCAGTTTGGTACCCCCTAATCCAATCGAAAGGCTTTTCTTGCACGTAGGGATGTTCCTTGTCTTTTACAAAAAAATGCATGGCATCTTCCTTAAAAGCATAGCATTTACTAATTACGGGATTCTCTTTTTTTATCTCCTCAGGCAACCTATTGCGATGTTCAAACTCCCAAGGCATTTTGTTGGTAGTAGGGTAGTCGGTAACGTGTTTTACGTCGCGGCCTCTTTCTAAAACAAGGGTTTTGTAGCCTTTTTCGGTAAATTCTTTGGCTGCCCATCCGCCACTTATGCCCGAGCCAATTACGATGGTATCGAATGTTCTTTGTTGTTTGCTATCTATATTAAAATTAGCCATTGATATTAATTCTTTTAGTTGGATCTATGGTTTGACAGTATTCTATTTTACCAGGAACAAGCGCATAAGGCATTACCTCGCGCATAATATATTCTGATTGCAGATAACCTTGTATGGTATAGGATTTTACAATGCTCACAAATAGCTGAATGTATTTGAGATAGCTCGCCACCGGTACTTCTGTTTGCTCTTTTTCATCTGCTTTTGGCAAAGGAGGCGGTTCAGGTGCTTCTACAGCCATGGTTTCTGTTAAAAGTGAAGTCCGCTGTTTGGGCTCCATATCTTCTAAATCTTTTGAGGCAATTGAATTTACGTACTCATTAAACCTACTCATGCCAGCTTTAAAGCCTGCTTGTTGCTCCTCGGTTAAGCAATCGTCTACCATGACCCAAACAAACTTGTCTACCTCTAGTGCTTGGGCACCGGGCAAATCACTGGCCGGAATTATGGTGTCCACCAAAAGTTTAACCAAGTCTTCTTGCTCTACGGTAATGCTCAGATTTTCTAAAGCAACAGAGACTTTTCTAGGATTAAAGTCACAAGCGGGTAAAATAAGCGCACCGCTAGCAACAAGTCCTAACTGCTTTAATACTGTTCTTCTATCAATCATTTAATAAATTGGTTTTATAAAAAGTACAACCTTTGTTTCACGTGTGGGTTGAGGATTTGACCTTTTCAATGAATAGCCTAAAGCTAATTAACCTTTAAAAATAAATTTTAGCGCCAAAGTAACAAAAGACAGTGAATGGATGTGGTATAAATTATTGCTGTAAGATTATTTTTAGGGGCTAAGCTAAAAAGTAAGATATTGCTTATTCAATTATTCTAGAGCTGCTAAAATGAAGGTAAATAAGTTATTAGATTAACATAATGTATATTATATTTTTTATGAAATCTAAACCAGAGGTGATGGTGTAACGGTACGCAAAAAGGTATCTTTTTGACATATATGGATGTCAACAGAACACTGTCCTGTTACTGATTTGCCTCGTTTAGGTACTAGAACCCTACCTTTAATGACGGGCTTAATCTATACCTCATTGTCGATGAGCTTCATTCCCATAAAGTTTAGTTACGCATCATCCTAGCGCTAGCAAAGTAGTTTGCCAGCCTATAAGCCAATAGCTTATTTTCAAAGTTCATTGTAAAAGCAAGTGCCTTTGTACACCATTTGAGGCATGTTTCATAAGAAAAATTCTAATTGAAACAATTCTCAAAATAAGTAAAACACATCCCCGTTTTGTGTTTGTTTTATTATAAATAACGAAATACTTTTCAATATGAAGAACCCAGCTATTTACTTTATGGCTGCACTTTGCAGCCTACTTGCCAGTGTCGCATTGGCGCAACCTTCTTTTAATGACTATAAGAGTCAGTACTCACCTCACAACAAATTAGCAGCACCTGACAACAAAGCAGTTTTAGTAATGGGCTATCTCGACAATGACCAAGCTGCAGGTATTATGGAGGAGTATGTTAAAGACAAAAACAAAAAAACTTTTAGTATCATCATAACCAGCGTTGCAAGGGAAAAGGCAGGAGCAATTCTCGATAATATGAAGAAAAAATATGCTGCCGCAGGACTCAATTTTCTGAATGCTGAGTGGTATCAAGATTTAGTTTATTATGTAAGCAAAAAAACTTATGATGCAGTCGCTGCTGATTTGCCAGCCATTAAAAAGATGAAAAGTGGTGGCAAAACCGCTACCGTAGCCAGCAATAAATCGAAAAACAGCGCATATAGCAAATTTAAAAACAGCTATAACCCCCATGACGAATTAGCATCTCCAGACAATAAAGCTGTTAAGGTAGTTGGGCTCATGGAGGCCGAGCAAGTTGCAGGCATTATGGAAGAATACGTAAAAGATAATGACAAAGAGACATTTGCTGTAATCATTACCAGCATTGAACGCCAGAAAGCAGGGAAAGTACTCGATAATATGAATCCAAAAATGGCTCTCAAAGGCCTTGGCTTTCTTAATGAGAAATGGTCTAAAGATTTACTTTGGTACGTTTCCGAAACGACATTTAATGCATTGGCTGCCAATAACTAAACCATAATCTTCCCTTTGTTACCAGCAGCAGAGGGAAGATTGCTTGCTTAAAACAAGCACAAAGAAAAATGAACTCTACCAAACCAGTTGCAAAGTGAGCCCGCCTGGATAAAACTATTTTTAAACTTATTACCAGATACTTGTATCCGGTATTTTTTGTGGTTAACTCTTCTAATACTACTGACTTCAAAAATAGAAAGCGCTGTTATATACAAACGTCAGATAGTACAACAGCAGTCTATTTTCAATCAAAACAAATGATTTGCTTTGGCTCTTTGTGCTAGGG
>CAKZMZ010000448.1 GCA_937129345.1 uncultured Thalassovita sp.
GAACAAAGCAGCACATTAAATAATTTATATTTACCGCAGAAATAAAATCCCTTTTAAATAAGTGTGTACTCTTTTAGATTCAAACAGTATCACTTATTGATTAAAATTATACAATTGACCTTAAAGCCCTTGTACATCATTGAGATAAAATCAAAGGTATGAGCCAGAAAAAACTCTTTGTAGCGATAGCCCTTGTTTTTGGTGCCATTTTTTTTATAGTCAAAAACGCAGAAGAAAACCGCCTAATAGAAGCGCTTGAAAGCGATAAGCAAGCCTTAGAGCAAAAAATGAAAGACTCTACTATTATCGAGCAAAGCCTTGACCTTACTTTTACAGAAAAGCAGCAGATACAAGTAAACCAATTATGGCAAGAATTTGAAGCATTTCAATATAGTGGTGTTATGAATTGGTTTGAACACAAGGATTTTATTGAGGCTGAAACCACAGATAGCTTAAAAGCCATTATTAAAAATGATGGTGGCTTAGGACTGCTCTCAAACTATGCGGGAACGATACCGCTGCATCATACTCAAATACAAATTAAAATCGGCCAAGAACGCTTAGACAGCATACACCTCGAGCAAAACCAACATATCCAAACCCAAAGCAAAATACTACAAGTACAGGAATCATTGCTGTTCGAAAAAGCCACCGCAGCAAATCTAATCAAGCAAATTGCCTTAAATAACAACAAAGAAATAGAAGTGAAACTTATAGGGAAAGATGCCTTTAGAAGCTTTAAGCTTAGCCAAAAACAAAAGCGTGCATTTAAAGATACTTGGACCTTGCATCAGCTAATTACGATTTGATATTGGCAGACCAAAGCTTAAACATCTTTTGTTAACTACGCTATAACTTTTATGAGATCAACCTAGCCATTGGTTTTTTCTCATTTTTTCAGTCATGCCCGCCTTATTATTATTTTTTACTTCGTAAAGCTCAAAATAATTTCCTCCATCTGCTTTTAGCGTAACTTCTTTTAAACAACCATGCGAAAAGAAATGTAGGTGGATTGCTTCTTTTTCAAACATAGCACTGGAGTTTTTGGCAGGTTTAATAAGATTTATAGCTACAATTTCATCATCTCTTTCTAAATGTTGAGCGGCAGGCGCGCCTTCTGCTACCTCCACCACTTTAAGCTTATCGTTTTGCCATTGCAGTTTAATGCCAAAACGCTTTTCTTCTATGTTATCGGAGTCTTTTTCTTTTAATTCTAAGCCGAATTGAGGTAAAAGTTCGCGTAAACTTTCTTCTGCAGAAAACTTGCCCTCAATAAAAGCATCAAAATAGGACTGCATATTTTTTCCAGCTACTTCATTTACACATGCCACATATTGATCAAATGTAAACCCTCCTTTTGAATGTCTTTCCCACATCAGCCTTATTACATTATCCAAGGATTTTCCCCCATTACTCTCCAACCGAAGTTTAAGATCTAAAATAAGTGCTGCCAAGGCACCTTCAACGTAAATAGAAACCTTTCTGCCGGGTACACCTTTCTTGTAGCCATCTAACCAAAGATCTACAGAAGAGTCAGTTAAAGCAGCATGCTTTCGGCCTGCGTTGCCCAAATGTCTTTCTAGTAGTTTGTTTAATTCCTTTAAATATTGCTCTAAAGAAAATACACCACTTTTTTTGAGCATGTAATCTCCGTAATACGTAGTAATGCCTTCGGCGATAAAACCAGTATTAAAATAGTTTTCATTAAAAAAATTGTATGGTACCATCTCCACAGGGCGCAAACGGGTAACGTTCCAAGTATGGAAGAGCTCATGCGAGCTTACCCCTAGAAAATCGCTGTACATTTTTTCTGAATAAAAATCGTAATGTGGCCCTAAAGTGATTACCGTAGAGTGCGCATGCTCTACGCCGTGGTAATGCCTATATGGTAGAATTTGAAAAAGAAAATGGTATTTTTTCGTAGGAAAGGCACCGAACAAATCAATTTGGATATCGGTAAACCGGATAAAATCTTTTAAGATGCGTTCCTTCTGCAAAGCGATTTCACCTTGAAACCAAAGATAAAAATCACATCCTTTAGTAGAATACTCTATGCACTGTAAGGTTGGGGAGGCAATCAACGGTGAGTCAAGCAATTCGTAATAATTTGCAGCTTGTAGAACCTCTCCTTGCTTCTCTAGGCTACACGCTATTTGCCATGCTTTAGGCACGTCCAAGTATACTTGGCAAGGTGTATCAAAGGCATCATCAAACAACATAGCACAAGTAATGAAATTTATGTACCACTGATTTTCATCTACCCAAGTACCTCCCGCATCCATTTGCCTTGCATAGTAACTATAGGCCACTTCCAGTTTTGTAACTCCTTCTGTATTGATCAGCCAAGTGTCCTTATCCTTTTTGATCACTTTTAAAGCCTCGCCTTTTTGATTTTTGGCGGTAAAACCCCTTACATTTTGGGAAAAATTCTGAAGCTCATACCTACCCGGCCTCCATGAGGGCAACCTAAAACTACTCATGCCTTTTTCGGTAACATCTACCGAAATGATTATGTCTAGAAAGGTTTTTTCTGTTTTATTCTCAAAAAATCTATATGTAATCATACCCTATTTTATGTAATTGAATAACCTTATTTCATATGCAGCAACCTAGCCTTAAACGAGTTTTCAAAAAATATAAAAAATAACTCTTACTAAAATAATTAGACCTAATATTCTGAAAATAAAATAAAAAGCAAAATATAGTTTTGATTTTTTAACTATTTAAATATTTAGAATCATTTTTAGATGGTAATTTCCTCATCTTAAAAAGTCAATATAATAATTCATTTTGCTCATTATTACATGATATCTCTTTTTTACCAACTCTGCGAGACATAAACGGTCATAATCATTTTTCCTGCCCTCCGTTAACAACTTGAAAAAAAGCAAACGCTTGATTTTTTAGACTAGCAAAACACTTCCACATTGAACCAGCAAATTCTTACGAGCAGCAAAATTCGCTAATTAATGATTATCGGAATTACCATAAACCGTTCTTGGAATATCTATAACTTTAGACGAGGACTTATCGAGTCGCTCTTGGCACACGGCCACCAAGTAGTAGCCATTGCACCTGACGATGGCTATGGAGAAATGCTAGAAGATCTAGGCTGTATTTTCCACCCTGTTAAAATGGACAACAAAGGCTCTAACCCTTTGAAAGACAGTCTTTTGGCATATCAACTGTACCAAATATACAAAAGTACTAGGCTCGATATTGTACTACAATACACCATTAAACCCAACATATTTGGTAGCATTGCTGCCAATTGGTGCGGTATCCCTTCTATTTGCAATGTTACCGGCTTAGGCACTGTTTTTATCCATGAAAATTTGACTGCAAAGGTAGCTAAGCAACTTTATAAAAATGCATTTAGGTTTCCTAGCCACGTATTTTTCCAAAATAAAGACGATCAAAAAATATTTTTAGACAGAAAAATGGTTAAGGAAAACAAAACCAGCCTCTTGCCCGGATCAGGTGTAAATACAACACATTTTTCACCTGAAGAAAGGCCCAAAAATAAAAAGTTCACCTTTTTACTCGTTGCCAGGATGCTGTACGATAAAGGTATTTTGGAGTATGTGGAAGCTATTAAAATGCTTAGAGAAAAAGGGATTGATGCTAAATTTCAACTTTTGGGTGAATTCGACTATAGCTCAGGCCTGGGTATTTATAAAGTAAAAGTTGACTATTGGGAAGAAGAAGGCCTTGTAGAATATCTTGGAAGCACTGACGATGTAAGACCATTCATCCACGAAGCTGATTGTGTGGTACTGCCCTCTTACAGAGAAGGTACGCCTAGATCTTTATTAGAAGCTGCAAGCCAAGGAAAACCACTTATTGCCACAGATGTACCGGGTTGCCGGGAAACCGTAGTCAATGATTTCAACGGCTTTTTGTGCAAGGTAAAAGATGCGCAAGATTTGAGTTATAAAATGGAAAAGATGCTTACTGCTTCTGCCTCTTATATCAAATTTATGGGAGATAATAGCCGACAATTGGCCATTTCTAAATTTGATGAAAACATTGTGATACAACGGTACCATGAGGCCATAGCATATTGTACCAATACTACTTACGTCCCTATAACTCAAAAACAAAGTATTCCCATAAAAACCTCTGTGCCCTCAAACTAAGGCAAGGGTTTCGACGATAAACTATGACTAATTTTTTTCTAAAGTCATGACCTCTGCCATTTTTTCTACGAGCAGCTGGCATTCTTCCGGGAGGCCTACTGTTATGCGTAAGCAATGCGGTAATTGAAAAAAAGCAAGCGGCCTTACAAAAACACCCCTATTCAGCAACTGATTAAAAACATACATAGCCCTTTCTTCAGTACTCATATCTAACATGACAAAATTGCCAAAGGAAGGCACGTAGTTTAACTGCATTTGGCTAAAGTTTTTGTAGTAATATGCCAAGCCTTTTTTATTCATCTCTATGGTTTCTTGCATAAATGCAGCATCATCTAAAGCAGCACCCCCCGCAGCCTGCGCAATAATAGAAGGATTAAAGGTCAACTTTACTTTCATAAGGGTGTCTACAATAAATTGGCTGCCTACCCCGTAGCCCAATCTAACTCCTGCCAAGCCAAAGGCCTTAGAAAAAGTGCGGAGTGTGATAACATTAGGCAATTCAATTTGAGTAGCATCCGGAAACTCACTTGAAAGTGAAGCGGCAAACTCAGCGTAGGCCTCATCTACAATAATAAGTATATGTTCTGGTATTTTTTCTATAAAAGCTTTGAGTGCACGATTACTGATCATGGCACCTGTCGGGTTATTCGGATTGCATAAATAAACGGCCTTTGTTCTTGGGCCTACTAAATCTAAAATAGCCTCTAGGTCAAATGCATATTCTTTGGTGAGCGGCGCTTGTTTGTATGGTATATTATTTAGCTTCGTCATTACATTTACTGCCACAAAAGAACCTGCTGAAGACACCAACTCATCTCCTGGCCTAAAAAAAGCCTTAAAAATATTAGAAAGAATGCCATCTGAACCATTGCCAATAATAATTTTATCAATTGTAGTATTATGCTTGGCAGCCAGTTTTTGGCGCAGCTTCATGCCGCTAGGATCAGGATACAGATAAGAGTTTGTAGCGGCTTCTTGTATGGCGGCCACTGCTTTAGGAGAAGTACCTAGATTGTTCTCATTACTACTCAGAATGGCCGTTCTATCAAAGTTTTTCCCCTCAAAAATATCTTCTACTGCTTTGCCGGGCTTATAACTTTGCAAGGCGGCAATGTTGTCTGGTAATTCTATCATTTTAAATTGCGTGTTCAGTAAAAATCGCACATTCAGGCAAAAAGTATCATCAAACACTTTTTTAGAATGGCGCTGTAAAACTAAAAACCGTTTGTATAAGTTTCACTATTATGCCTGCAAAAGCACATCAATAATTCGTTATTGAAGCTCTACAACAGGCCTAAAGCCTATGTCAAGGCTTCTTGTTTGGGCGGGAACCCATTCTGTATTTTTCTTAGATATAGCAGCAGCTGCTCTATTCCAACTACCTCCTTTTACTGGTGTCTTTACATTACCTTTAACAGGCTGGCACCATTCCCATACGTTGCCAAACATATCGTAAATACCATGGGCGTTTGGTGCTTTAGTGGCTACTGTTTTTGTACCTATACTGCTGTCTGTCTCGCCAAACCAGGCAATTTTTTTTAAGGTAGCCGCAACTTCATTTCGGCCTACGGCTTTTTCCCATTCTTCTATGGTCGGTAGTCTATAGTTTAGGCCTGTTTTTACTGTAAGCCATTTACAATAATCCTGTGCATCTTCTAATGAAATATACACTACAGGATGTTGCTCTCTCCAACCCCAAGAAGGCATTCTCTTTGGCATGGCTCTTTGCGTAGCCTCACAGAAAACCCTGTATTGGTAAACTGTAATCTCAGTCCTTGCTATCATTAGCTCTTGCACAGCAGGTACTGCAAGCATATCGGGATATGGCGGTCTGTGCTCAAACTTGCCATAAATCGGTTTAAGGGCGTTGTCTTCTGTCATTAAAAGAGAAGACCGCTCCCCCTGGCAAAAAGCTGCCTGAGAAACGGTCATCCAAATTAATAAGTAATATAAAGTTATGTGCTTGAGCATGTAAGCGAAAACTTTATGTAGTTATAGTTTCAGTTAAATGTAATCTTTTTGGCTAATTAATTAATCTCTCAGCAAATAGTTTCAGTTTCATCAATCTATCTTACATAGATACATACTAATAAGAAAATGTGGTGCCAATAGGTTTTTTATAATTTTCTCTGCTATATAAATTATCATAAATTTCTGACTTACAATTACTTGTGCTCAATAGAGCTCAATATTCTAAGTATGCAGCTTTCTAAGTTTCATTTCAAAATGAAACGCATTTCCCGTTTTGGGAAAATATTTTTCTTTTTAGAAGTCTAGCCTTACATATGTAGTAAATAAGTGGTGTGATAAAAAAAGTTGCGTTTAAGACGAGAGTATCCGCTCGAGGGATAGCTGCCAATTGATGGCATGATTACAATTCGGTGCTTCGACACATTTGGCAAATTTTTAAGAAGAAATCTCAGCGCTATAAGTGACCTATTAAAGTATCAAAATAATCTTAGACCTCAATAAATCTGTAGAATTCAGCCATAAACTCTTCCGGCTTTTTCCAGAAATTTCTGCTGAAAAATCTTTTAAAACTCCAACCCTTAGTACGTAACTGCTCGGGAATGTAATTATGAGTTTCCTTGGGTGATAGGCCTTGGTAGTATAGTCCATCGTCTGTTAACAGCAGTTTAATATTTTCTTCCTTTTCTATATGTAAATCTGCAAAAGGCAGCGCATCTTTTAGCTGATATTCTTCACCTGTGGCAATGCTCAGCATTTTACTTTTTAAGTACCAAGCTCTACTATGGGTAATTACCTCAGGAAGTCTACCCCTAAATTTTCCTGCTGATACCTCTTGGGCATATTGCAGGTAATCCCTTAACATCACAGGGCCTATATTTTTGGTATTATCTACTTGCAATTGCTGTGGATAAATGCTGGTGACCAGAAATATTTTTTCCTTGGCCCTTGTTATGGCCACATTTAATCTGTTTTCACCTTTTAGTTGATTGAGCGAGC